>JBEPXW010000026.1:0-10989 GCA_041641715.1 Pseudomonadota bacterium | reverse complement strand
GGGGTGTCCCTCGGGGCGTCGCTCGGCGCGTTGCCGGCGCTCGCGGAGGCTCCGGCGGTCCTGCGCGGCCGGGGCGCGTTCCGCTGCATCGCCTTCACCAACCCGCGCACCGCGGAGTGGCTCGACACCACGTACTGGGCCGACGGGGCCTACATCCCGGAGGCGCTCGCGGCCATCGACCATATCCTGCGCGACTGGCGCGAGGACGCCACCCGGCGCATGGACCCGGCCGTCATCGACATCCTGGCGGCGGCGCGGGGCCTGCTCGACTGCGGCGAGCCCTTCGTGGTGTTCTCCGGCTACCGGACGCCGAAGACGAACGCCATGCTGCGCCGGCGCTACGGGGGCGTGGCGAAGAACTCCTACCACATGAAGGGCATGGCGGTGGACGTCACCATGAAGAGCCGGACGGTGCGCCAGATCAGCGGCGCCGGCCTCGCCCTCCACGCCGGCGGGGTCGGGCGTTACACCCGCTCGGACTTCGTCCACCTCGATTGCGGGCCGTTCCGGGAGTGGGGCGCGTGAGCCGCCGGGCCGGCCCGGGCAACTCTTGTAACTCTTATGACTCTTATAGAGGAATTTACCCTTTTTAACCGTGCCGCTTAAGCGGTCGGCAACCAGAGACACCCCCCTTCCACGACCTGCCGCGGGCCGCCCGATGACACCGCCGCGCGGCCGTGCCGACCCCGGTCAGGCGCCCCGCTCCAGCGCGGCGAGATCGGGGACGGGCCGCGCGGTCTCGGGGTCGGCGGCGAGCACCGCCTCGAGGGCGCGGGCGATCTCCAGCACCTTGCGGTCAGCGCCCTTGCGCCCGAGCACCTGGATGCCGAAGGGCAGGCCGAGCCCGTCCGTGCCGCAGGGCAGCACGCAGCCGATGCCGAAGGCCATGGTGGGCGCGTAGGTGATCGAGAGCCAGCGCATGTAGGTGGGCATGGCCTCGCCGTTGATCTCCTCGACGAAGAGCCGGTCGTGCGGGAAGGGCGAGACCGAGGCGGCGGGGCAGATCAGCGCGTCGTATGCCTCGAAGAAGGCGAGGTAGTTGCGGTAGATCCGGCTCTGCTCGCCCTGCGCCCACGAGACGTCGGCGAGGGAGTATTCGAGCCCGCGCTCGACATTGTCGACGACGTTGCGATCGAGGAGGTCACGGTGCTTTTTCACCTTCTCGCCATGGGCGGCAACGAAGGCGGTACCGCGCATGATCTCGAAGACCTCGTGGATGTCGCCGAAGTCGGGGGCGGCCTCCTCCGCCGCGCCGAAGGCCTGCGCGAAGCGGGCGACGCGCTCGCGGAAGAGCGCGGCGATTCGCGCGTCCACCGGGCAGCAGCCGAGGTCCGGGCTGACGGCGACGCGCAGGCTCGCGAGGTCGGCCTCGGCCAGCGGCGCGGCGACCTCCCTGACGGCGGGGTGCGAGAACGGGTCGCGCGGGTCGTAATCCGCCTGAACCGAGAGCAGGAGGTGCGTGTCGCCGACGTCACGGCCCATCGGGCCGTTGACGCCCCAGGGGCTGAGCGCGGTGCCGCTTGCCATCGGCGCCACGCCGAGCGACGGGCGGAAGCCGGTGACGCCGCAGAAAGTCGCGGGCGTGCGCAGGCTGCCGCCGTAGTCCGATCCGGTGGCGAGCGGCGCCATCCCCGTCGCAAGCGCCACACCCGAGCCGCCCGAGGAGCCGCCGCAGGTGCGCGCCGGGTCGAACGGATTGCCGGTGGGACCGAAGACGCGGTTGGTGGTGTTGGCCCCGGCCCCGAACTCGGGGAGGTTGGTCTTGCAGAACGGGATGCCGCCCGCCGCGCGGACGAGCGCCACGGAGGGGTCGTCCTCCGTTGCCACATCGTCCTTGTGGAGGAGCGACGCGTGGGTGAAGCGCATGCCCTTCACAGCCCGGTTGTCCTTGACGGCCACGGGCAGGCCGTGGAGGGCGCCGAGATCCGCCCCGGCCGTCACGGCGCGCTCGGCGGCGCGGGCGGCCTCGAGCGCGGCCTCCGGGTCCAGCGTCACGACGGCGTTGAGGGCGGGGTTCACCCGCTCGATGCGGGCGAGGCAGCTCTGCATCAGCTCCACGGGCGAGAGGGCCTTCGCGCCGATCAGGCGGCGCGCCTCGCGGGCGGTGAGATCGCAAGGTTGGGACGTTGACTTGGTCATGGATGCGGCACCTCCCCCTCGCCAAGGTCCCAGTAGAGCCCGGCCATGATCGCGAGCGATTCCCGGCACATGGGCAGCAGCAGGTGCTCGTCGGGCGCGTGCTGCGAGCAGCCGCGATAGGAGTGCTGGATCCAGATCGCGGGAACCCCCAGGATGTCGGTGAAGACCTCGTTGCAGATCGAGCCGCCCATCTGCGGGATCACCGCCGGGGATTTTCCGCTGGCCCGGGCCAGCGCGTCGCGGGTCCAGAGCGCCCAGGGGTCGTCCAACTCGGTGCGGCTGGCGGAGAAGCCGCCGGCGTTCTCGGGCGGGGGCGGCCTGACGTCGACTCGCGTGATCCCATGCGCCTCGAGATGGCGGCGGAGCGCGGGCAGGATGTCGTCGACGTCCGTCCCGGCGATGTAGCGGAGCTGGCAATGCGCCTTCGCCCAGGGGGCGATGGCGTTGACGGGGCTCGCCGGGTTGCCCGAGAGCATCGCCAGCACCGCGAATGAGTTCCAGCCGAAGACATTCTCGGCCGGCGTCAGGCCGGGCTCGCCCCAGTCGGGGTCGGGTTGCGGGCCGCCCTCGCCGCCGTCGAGGTCCACGTCCGCCAGTGCCTCGCGCCACTCCTGCGGAAAATCCTTCGGCCGCCACTCGGGCACCTCGATCCGGCCCGTCGGGCTCACGATGGTGGCGATGGCGTGGGCGAGGATCGTCGCCGGGTCGGCCAGCGCCCCGCCCCAGTTGCCGGAATGGTTGCCGCCCTCGCGCAGGTGGCAGACGAGCTCGAAGTTCTGCGCGCCGCGGCAGCCGAGGCCCATGGTCGGCCGGTCGGGGCTGACGCGCGGCCCGTCCGAGGCGATGAAGACGTCCGCCATGAAGGCATCGCGGTTCGCCGCGACGACGTCGGCGACGCCGGCCGAGCCGTTCTCCTCACCGGTCTCGATCATGAACTTGGCGTTGAAGCCCAGATGCCCGCGCGTCTTCAGCACGGCATCGAGCGCGGCCATGTTGATCGTATGCTGGCCCTTGTTGTCGGCGGTGCCGCGGCCGTAGAGGCGCTCGCCATCGCGGGCCGTCCGCCAGGGGCCGGCGCCCTTCGTCCACTGGTCGTCGAGGCCCCGGATCACGTCGCCGTGGCCGTAGCCGAGGACGGTCGGCAGCGACGGATCCTCCATGCGGGTGGCGAGCAGGATGGGGCCGCAGGTCTCGACCGGGTTCTCGAAGACGCGGGTCTCGAAGCCCATGGCCTCGAAGGCCGGGATCATCTCGTCGGTGATGTAGCGCCGGCAGTGCGGCAGGCCGTCCGTGGTCTGGCTCTCGGACGGGATGGCGACGCGGCGGCCGAGCTCGGCCTCGAAGGTCCCGTCGTCGAAATAGTCGGTGGCGCGGGCGACCGCGTCGTCACGGCTCGGCATCGGCGAGGGCTCCTTCCTTGCTGTAGGCGTCGTCGTAGAGGTGGCATTCGACATGACCGCCGGGGATCGGCGTGACGCGCGGCTCGATCCGCGGGCAGTGCGACATCGCCTTCGGGCAGCGCGGGTGGAAGCGGCAGCCCGACGGGATCTCGAGCGGGTTCGGATAGGCCGCGCCGAGATGCGTGTCGGGCACGCCCTTGCGCGGGTCCGGCGTCAGCACCGAGCCGAGCAGCGCCTCGGTGTAGGGATGCCGCGGCCGCTCGAAGAGCGAGGCGACGTCGGTCTGCTCGACGATGCGGCCGAGATACATCACGGCGACCCGGGTGGCGATGTGCTCGACCACGGCGAGGTTGTGGCTGATGAGAAGATAGGTGAGGCCGAGCTCGCGGCGGAGATCCTGAAGGAGGTTCAGGATCTGGCTCTGCACCGAGACGTCGAGCGCCGAGGTGGGCTCGTCGCAGATCACCATGCGCGGTCGGTTGATCAGCGCACGCGCGATCGCGACGCGCTGGCGCTGCCCGCCCGAGAGCTGGTTCGGGTAGGAGTTGAAGAAGCGCCGCGGCAGGCCGACGAGCTCCATGATCTCCTCGGCGCGCCTGCGCCAGGTGTCGGGCTCGGGGTCGCCCTGCACCCTGAGCGGGAGCGTGATGATCGAGCCGATGGTCTTGCGCGGGTTGAGCGACGAGTAGGGGTCCTGGAAGATCGGCTGCACCGTGCGCGCGACCTCGACGCGGCCGGTCCCGGTGATCGGCCGGCCCTCGAGCTCGATGGTCCCGCGCGAGGGCGGCATGAGGCCCATCATCATCCGCGCCAGCGTGGTCTTGCCGCAGCCCGACTCGCCGACCAGCGCCATCACCTCGCCGCGCTCGATGGTGAGGTCGATGCCGTTGACGGCGTGGAGCGCGCGCTTCGCCCTGAGGAACCCGCCCGAGATCATGAAGGTGCGGGTGACGTCGCGGGCCTCGATGATGGTGTCGGTCATTCCGCCGCCTCCATCCTCTTCATGTTGGCGGCGGTCTCCTCGGGCGTCAGGACGCAGCGGTAGCGGTGACCGGCCTCGGCGCCGGCGCGCATGGCGATGTCGTCGGCGCGGCACCGCGCCATGGCGTGCGGACAGCGGTCGGCGAAGTGGCAGCCCTGGAAGCGCCCCACCAGCGAGGGCACGATGCCCGGGATCGAGCCGAGATGCGCGCCCCGCCGCGTCTTGCCGGGGATCGGGATGCAGGCGAGGAGGCCCTGCGTGTAGGGATGCGCCGGCGCCTCGAAGATCTGCTCGGCGGTGCCTTCCTCGACGATCTGGGCGGCGTACATCACCGCGATGCGGTCGGCGACGCGGGAGACGACGCCGAGGTCGTGGGTGATGAGGATCAGCCCGGTCTGGAACTCGCGCTGGAGGTCGGCCAGCAGGTGCAGGATCTGCGCCTGGATGGTGACGTCGAGCGCGGTCGTCGGCTCGTCGGCGATGATGAGGTCCGGCCCGCACATCAGCGCCATGGCGATCATGACGCGCTGGCGCAGCCCGCCCGAGAGCTGGTGCGGGTACTGGCGCAGCCGCCCGGCCGCCCCGGTGATCCCGACCTTCTCGAGGAGCCAGACCGCCCGCTGGCGCGCCTCGGCGCGCGAGGCGTCGCGGTGGCGCAGGAGCGCCTCCGTCAGCTGGTCGCCGATGGTGTAGGCGGGGTTCAGCGAGGTCATCGGCTCCTGGAAGATCATGCTCATCCGGTTGCCACGGATATCCGCCATGGCGCGCTCGGAGAGGCCGGAGAGGTCGCGCCCGTCCAGCTCCAGCTTCGCCGCCGTGCGCCGGGCCCTGCTGGGCAGGAGGTCCATGATGGCGAGCGATGTCAGCGACTTGCCGCACCCGGACTCGCCGACGATGGCGAGCGTCTCGCCGCGCTCGACATGGAAGGAGATGTCCTGCACCGGGTGCAGCATCCCCGAGGGCACGGGGATGTCGACGCTGAGATTCTCGACGTCCAGGATCCGCTCGGGCATGGCCGCCTCAGTTCCGTCCCTCGGGCGCGGTGACGTCGCGCACGCCGTCGCCGAGCAGGTTGATCGCCAGCACCAGCATGAAGAGCGCGATCCCCGGGATGAAGATCAGCCAGCCCTCGAAGAACATCAGCCCCTTGGCCTCGGAGATCATCAGCCCCCAGCTCGGCTCCGGCGGCTGCACGCCCATGCCGAGGAAGGAGAGGGCGGCCTCGAGGATGATGGCGTGGGCCATCTCCACGGTGGCCACCACGATCAGGTTGTTGACGATGTTGGGCATGATCTCGGTGAGCAGGATCCTGGGCGTCGAGCAGCCGAGCGCCTGCGCCGAGGCGACGAAGTCGAGGTCGCGCACCTGCATCGTGGCCGAGCGCATCACCACCGCGAAGCGGTCCCAGATCAGCAGCCCCAGCACCCAGATCACCACCGTCAGCGACGAGCCGACGAGGCTGACCACGGCGATCGCCACCAGCACCACCGGCATCGAGAGCCGGGTGGTGATGATGAAGTTCGCCACCATGTCGACGCGGCCGCCGAAATAGCCCGCCAGCACGCCGATGGTCGTGCCGATCACGCCCGAGATCAGCATTGCCGCGAAGCCGATCAGGAGCGAGATGCGCGCCCCGTAGAGGAGCCGCGAGAGGTAATCGCGGCCGAGCGCATCCGTCCCGAGGATGTGGTCCCAGGTCGCCTTCGGGTCGTCGAACCAGACGGGCGGGATCAGCTTGCGCTCGAGCACCTGGTCGTAAGGGTCGTGCGGCGCGAGCCAGGGCGCGAGAATGGCCATCAGGAAGATCGTGACCAGCACCACCGCCCCGATCAGGAGCCCGGCATGGCCGAAGATGCGCCGGCGCAGCAGCTGGCCCGGCGAGGGCTCGAGCAGCTCCGGGGCGCCGGCGGCGCGGGCGGTCTGCGCTGTGTCGGTCACGGCCATCTCAGGTCACCCGGATGCGCGGGTCGAGCCACGCGTTCAGCATGTCGGCGATGAAGGTCAGCGTGATGTAGAAGACGCTGAGCACCAGCACGATGGCCTGCATCATCGGCAGGTCGGCGCGCAGGATCGACTCCCAGGCGAGGAAGCCGAGCCCGTTGATGGCGAAGATCGTCTCGATGACGATCGAACCGCCGAGCATGAAGCCGAACTGCACCGCGGCGAGCGAGACCACGGGGATGATCGCGTTCCTCAGCGCGTGCTTGACGAGCACGGTCGGCGGCCTCAGCCCCTTGGCCCGCGCCGTGCGGATGAAGTCGGTGGAGAGGACCTCGAGCATGCCCGCCCGCGTCAGGCGCATCACCGCGGGCGTGATGTAGTAGCCGAGCGCGATCGCCGGCATGACGAAGTTCAGCCACGAGCTGCTGCCCGTGATCGGCAGCACCTGCCAGTAGACGCCGAGCCAGAGCATCAGCGTCAGCGCGAACCAGAAGCTCGGCATCGCCTGGCCGATCACCGCGATGGTGAGCGCGACGCGGTCGATCAGGCTGTTCGGCCGGATCGCCGCCAGCACGCCGAGCGGGATCGACAGCGTCAGCGCGAAGATCAGCGCGAAGAGGCCGAGCAGCATGGTCGTCGGCAGCCGGTCGAAGATCACGTCGGCGACCGGCTTCTTCAGATAGTGCGACTGGCCGAAGTCGCCCTGCAGCGCCCGGAACAGCCAGTCGAAATACTGCACGATGATCGGCCGGTCGTAGCCGTAGAAGTCGCGGATCCGCTCGATGTCCTCCTGGGTGGCGTTCTCGCCGGCGAGCGCCACCGCCGGATCGCCCGAGAGGTAGATCATCGAGAAGGTGATCAGCGAGACGGTCAGCGCGACCAGGACCGCGACGCCGAGACGCTTCAGGATGTAAGCGAACATGGCCTCCGCCTCCGGTGCCCCGCGGCAGCTTCCCTTTGTCCCTCGTTCCGGGGCGTGCCCCGCCGGGACGGGCCGGCGGGGCGGCTCTCATGCGTTCACGCGACGCGCCTCACTTCCAGCTCGCCGCGTAGAAGCGCGGGATCTCGTCCGAGGTCGGCGTGAAGCTCAGGTCGTCCGACCACGCGTAGTACTTCGCGTAGGTGAACATCGGCAGCCAGTAGAGCTCGCCCGAGATGGTCGAGAGCGCCTCCTTGTAGGCCGCCTTGCGCGCCTCCGTGTCGACGGTCGTGTCGCCCTTCTCGATCGCGGCGACGACGTCGGGGTCCTTCGCCGGGTCGTCGCGCCCGCCCGAGAAGAAGTGGCCCGTCGAGGCCGAGACGTCCGGGATCGAGTTCGAGCCCCAGGTCATGTGGTGGAGCGGCGTCTCGCCCTGCCACACCAGGTCGCGCAGCGCCCGGTACTGCATGAAGCTGAGGCTGGCGTCGATGCCCACCTTGGCCAGGTCCCCGATCACCGCCTCGGTGTACTCGCGCTGGCGGTAGGCGTAGATCTGGGTCTCGAAGCCGTCCGGGTAGCCCGCCTCGGCGAGCAGCTCCTTGGACTTCTCGGGATCGTACTCCCACTTCGGCACGTCCTGGGTGCAGCCGAACTGGTCCGGATGGCAGGCCGAGTGGATCACCACCGAGGCCGGGCCGACGAGGTTCTTGGTGATCGACTCGCGGTTGATGGCGTGGGCCACCGCCTCGCGGACCTTCTTGTTGGTGTAGTAGTCCTCGCCCGAGTCGCCGTCCACGTCGAAGGCGATGTAGGAGATCCGCATGGTCTTGGCGTTCTCGACCGTGACGCCTTCCGAGCCCGCCAGCCGCTCGGCCTGGTCCTTGGGGATGTCCCACGCCCAGTCGAGCCCGCCGGTCAGCAGTTCGGCCATCTGCGTGTTCATCTCCTTGATGGTGCGGAAGCGGATGTTGCCGATCGAGGGCTGGCCCTTCGGCGTGTCCTCCATGTAGTTCTCGTTCTTCTCCCAGAGGACGTACTCGCCGGCCTGGACGTCGGCGAACTTGTAGGGGCCGGTGCCGTTCGGCTCGACCGCGCCGTAGTCCTTCGAGCCGTCGGCGTTGGTCGGCGCGTCCTCGTAATGCCCCTCGGGCATGATGAACACGGCGTTGGCGAGGTAGGCGAAGGCCGCCGGGAACGGCTCGGGAAGCATGATCCGCACCGTGTGCGGGCCGACGACCTCGGCGCTCTCCATCCAGTTGACGTTCGCGGGCGTCAGCACGCCGCTCTCCTCGTCGGCGACGTGGTTGACCGTGTAGGCCACGTCCTCGGCGCCGAAGCTCGAGCCGTCGTGGAAGGTGACGCCCTCGCGGAGCTGGAGCTCGAGCGTGGTGTCGTCGATCCACTCCCAGCCGGTCGCGAGCAGCGGCTCGTACTCGCCGGTCTCGAGGTTCAGGTGCATCAGGCCGTCCCAGCCGAGATGGCCCATCACCACGAGCTCGCGCGTGTTGTTGTAGTAGGGGTCGACCACCGCGACCTCGCGGTCGGTCGCCCAGTTAAGGGTGTCGTCGGCCTTGCCGGCGAGCGCCGGACCGCTGGCCGCGGTCACCAGCGCGACGGCCGCACCCGACAGGATCCAGTGCTTGGTCATGCGTCCTCTCCCTGCTGCGGTTTTCTTGCGGCTCCGCCGGACAGGCGGGCCGTGAGGGGGTGAACGTTGCACCATATGCGCGGCCATGCAAGGCATCTGATCTGGCGCCATCAGAGTCATGATGATTTGGAGCCATGGGGCGCGCCTGCCCGCCGCGACGTATATGCTGCCCCGCGGAGTGCCGAATGCCCCCACCCGCCGCCACCGCCCTCAGCCCCGACCCGGTCGCGCGTCGCGCCGACGCGCTGGCGGGAATCCTGTGGATGCTGCTCTCCTGCGCGCTGCTCGCGGGGGTCGCGGCGCTCGGGCGCTACGCGGCGCTGGCGGGCATCCCGCCCTTCCAGGTGGTTTTCCTGCGCCTCTTCTTCGCCGCCATCGCGCTCTCGCCCGTGCTCGCCTGGCGCGGCACGGAAATGCTGCGCACGGCCCATATCAAGAGCTTCGCCGTGCGCGTCGTCCTCGGCCTTGTGGCGATGACCACCTGGTTCACCGCGCTCGCCTACCTGCCGGTCGGCGAGGTCACCGCCATCGGCTTCCTGACGCCGCTGTTTGCCACGGTGGGGGCGGCGCTCCTCCTCGGCGAGGTGGTGCGCTGGCGGCGCTGGACGGCGACGCTGGTCGGCTTCGCCGGGGCGCTGATCATCCTCAGGCCCGGCATCGGTGAAGTTTCCCTCGGCACCTGGCTGGCGCTGGTGGCCGCCATTGCCATGGCCGCGGCGACGCTGATGATCAAGCGCCTCTCGGACCGCGAGGACTCGGAGAAGGTGGTGCTGATCTCGGTCCTGATGCAGACGCCGATCGCGGCGATTCCCGCCTTCTTCGTCTGGCAGTGGCCGAGCCCCGAGCTCTGGCTGATCCTCGCCGCGATGGGCGGGCTCGGCATGGCGGGGCACGTGACGCTCAGCCGCGCCTTCCGGGCGGCGGACGCCTCGCTGGTGATGGGGGCGGACTTCGCCCGCCTGCCCTTCGCGGTGCTGTTCGGCTTTGTCCTCTTCGGCGAGCTGATCGACCTCTGGACCTGGGTCGGCGCCGCGGTGATCTTCGGCGCCTCGTTCTACAACGCCCGGCGCGAGCGCCAGGTGCACGCGCGCCCGGCGGAGACGCCTACGCCACCGGCAGGGTGAGGCGCGAGCGACCGCCGGTGCGGATCGTCCAGCTGCCCGGCCGGCCGTAGGGCCAGAGGGCGAAGTTGTCGCGGTCGGCGCCGGCGAGCGAGAGCCCGATCCGGTGCCCCTCCGGGAACGCCCAGGAGACCGGCAGCAGCGGGATCTCCAGCGTCACCGCCTCGCCCGGCCTGAGCGGCGCGGCCTCCGCCCGCGTGAAGGCGCGGTAGGGCCAGGTCGTGCGGTAGGTCTCGGACGGCGTGGAGAGGTTCCCGTGCAGCGCCCGCAGCATCCCCTCGGTGACGTAATGGGCGCTGCCGTCCGGGGCGATGTCCTCGAGATAGGCGAAGACGCAGGCGTCCCGCTCGTCGCAGGCGAAGTCGAGGACGAGGCGCGGGTGGCCCGTGACCGTGACCGGCGCGTCGAGCGGCGCCGAGACGAAGCGCAGGCGGTCGCCGGGCCGGTCGTCCCAGTCGGCATAGTAGTCCTGCACGTCACGCACCTGCAGGCGGCCATAGCGCGTGGCTTTCCCGGTGCCGCAGCGGAAATCGGCGCGGTGGCGGACCACGCCCTCGGGCGCCGCCGCCTCCGTCAGCGCGCCGCCCTCGCCGAGGTGGAGGGTCGTCGCGCCGTCGACCGGCGGCCAGCCCGGCGCGTCGCGCCACGTCTCCGCGCGCATGGTGTGGTAGTGCACCGGCGCCTCCTTGCCGAGGCCGGTGTCGCGCCCGAGCACGTGCTCGTCGAAGAAGCGCAGCACGGCGCCGAGGACGGGGAACTCGGGCGCCGTGTGGCCGCGGAAGGGCGAGCCGTTGACCCGCGCGCCGTGGTCCCAGGGGCCGATCAGGAGCGCCTTCCTG
>JBEPXW010000025.1:0-11062 GCA_041641715.1 Pseudomonadota bacterium | reverse complement strand
GACGAATGCGACGACCTCGGTCGCGCTGATGCGGTTCTCGGCCGCGGCTCCGACGCGGGGTGCCGCTCGGAGGCCCGGTCTTGAGCGTCGCCGCGGCGATGGCGCCCGGGCCGCCGCGGGCGGCGACGGGGTTCTGGCGCGGGACGCACCGGACGGTGGCGCCCGAGATTACGCTCGAGCGGCTCGGACCGCTGCTCCCGGCCATGGAAATCACGCGTGTCGGTATGCTGACCGGTCTCGACCGGATCGGCCTGCCGGTGGCGATGGCCGTGCGCCCGAACGGACGATCGGTCGCCGTGTCCCAGGGAAAGGGCGTCACGGTGGCGGCGGCGAAGGTCTCCGCCGTCATGGAGGCGGCCGAGACGTTTCACGCCGAGTCGGTGACGGGGCCGCTGCGCCGGGGCCGCGCAGAGGAGATCGATGGTGCGGTCGATTCCGCGCGCCTCCCGCTCGCGGCATCGGGTCCTCCCGCCGAAGACGTGGTCGCTGCCCGTTGCCTCTGGATCGGCGGAACGGACCTCATCGGTGGCGAGGAGCGTTGGGTTCCGTTTGAACTGGTGCATGCCGACTACACGGTATCGGTCGAGCAGCCGGGTCTATTCCAGGCCACGACGAGTGGTCTCGCCGCGGGTAACGTGGCCGTGGAAGCCCAGTTGCATGGGCTCTACGAGGTGATCGAGCGGGACGCAATCGCTTGCTGGCGCGAGGCGGGTGGGCCGGCGGGCGGCCCAGGATGGCCAATTGATCTGGCCACCATCGACGACCCGGACATCGTCGGGTTCCTGGAGCGGGTCGCGTTGGCGGACGTGGACGTCGCAGCTTGGAACGTTACGTCCAGCATTGGCGTGCCGGTCATCGTGACACTTTTTATGCCTCGGGACGGCGAGCGAAGCGGCGTCGAGCCGGAGCTTGGATCGGGCTGCCACCTCGACCCGATTGTGGCTCTGTCGCGCGCGCTGACGGAGGCCGCGCAGACGCGCCTCACGCGGATTTCCGGGGCGCGCGACGACTTCGAGCCGGAGTCTTACAGTGCTGAGGCGCGGCGGCGGCGACGGGCGGAGGCAGCAACCTGGCTTCGCCTCGGTCGGCGGCATTGCGTCTCTTGGGCCAGCTTAGCCGATGGCCTCGCGTACGCGCCGTCTCGAGAGCTTGACGGCGATCTGGACTCGGTTCTGAGGGCGCTCGCGCGTGCCGGATTCGACACGGCCGTGTGGGTGGACCTCTCGCGGGACGAACTCGGCCTCCCGGTGGGCCGCGTCGTCGTGCCCGGACTCGAGGGGCCATGGCTCCCAGGGCTTTACCGGCCGGGGGCCCGCGCGCGGGCACTGCGGCGATGACGGCGGTGGTGTTCTGCGGGCCGACGGTGGATGCCGCCACGGTACGGTCGGTGCTCCCGGACGCGGACTGCCGCCCTCCGGCGGCGCAGGGCGACATTCATTCCGCCATGCGCGACGGCGCGGATGCTATCGCCTTGATCGACGGGGTCTTCCTAGACGTGCCGTCGGTCTGGCATCGCGAGATCCTCGCAGCGCTCGAGAACGGCGTTGCGGTTTACGGGGCGGCCAGCATGGGCGCGCTTCGCGCGGTCGAGTGCGGCCCGTACGGGATGGTCGGTGTTGGACGCGTCGTCGAGGCTTTCGCCTCCGGCCGGTATGCACCCTTCGAGGACCCGTTCGAGGACGACGACGAGGTGGCGGTCGTGCATGGGCCGCGCGAGCTCGGCTCGCAGCCCTTGTCGGACTCGATGGTCGATCTCCGTGAATGCCTCGCCCGGGCTGAGGTTGCGGGCGTCATCGACGCGGAGACGCGTGACCGCGTCGCTGGCCAGCTCAAGGCACTTTACTTCCCCGAGAGAAACTTCGACCGTCTCGTGGATTTCGCGACGGAGAGGATGAAGGACGGCGACATGACTGCCCTCGAGGAGCGTTTGCGCCGGAACCGTTGCTCGCAGAAGCGCGAGGATGCCCTAGAGCTGTTACAAGCCCTGGCGGAAGCCGCGCCCGGCAGGCCGGAGGTTGGCTGGCAACGCGAGCGGACCCTGGACTGGAATCGGTTCGTCGCAGCTTCCGCCTGCCGCCGCCTGACCCGGGACGAGTGCTCCGCCTTGGAAGCCCTTACGGGGAATCCTCCGGTCGAACGGGCAATTCGGCGTCGCGCGGCCGCCCGGCTCGCGGCCCTGGACCGGCCGGACGCCGTGGGAGAGCCACGGGCGGCGTTGAGCCAGTTCCGCCACGACCGGGATCTCATGAGCCGGGCCGACCTCGATGCGTGGCCCGAGGCAAACGGGCTTTCCGGAGCGGACTTCCGGCGGCTGATCGAGGACGAGGCGGCACTTGACGCGCTGGCCGGCCGCTTCGACACGGACCGGATGGCGCATGCAATGCTGGACGAGCTGCGGTTGGCGGGCTTGTTCCCGGAGCTCGGCCGGCCCTCGCGGGAGGGCGACGGATGAGCGGCACGCTGGTCCGACTGTTTCCGCAATCCGAGGGGTATGACGAGCCCGTGACGGTGGAGCTGTCGTGGCCTGCGGGTTCGGTTGGAGCTGGGCCGGAGGACCCTACCTTGCGGGCCGTCCTTCCCCTGGACAAGCGGGCGCCCTATGAACCACCGATCTACGTCCCGCCTTATCGCGGCGCCGTGCTGCCCCCGGCCGAGCCGGACGCCGATGGCAATTTCGACCACATTCCCGTGGATGCGCCGCAGTTCCTCAGCCAGCATCTCTATGGCGGCGTGCGGCGCACGCTCGACTGCTGGGTTCGCTATCTCGGGCGGCCGGTGACCTGGTGGCACGCCCGGGAGTGGCCGCAGCTCGAGCTGGTCCCGCTCCTCGACTGGGACAACGCGCATTCCGGGCCAGGCTTCATCGAGACGGGGGAGCGGCGCACGGAGGCCGGCCGGCTCCGCCTTTTCTCCCTCAACTTCGACGTCATCGCGCACGAGACGGGTCACGCGATCCTGTTCGCCGAGGTCGGGGCGCCCGAGCCCGGCGGGATTACCGCGGAGTACCTTGCGTTCCAGGAATCCTTTTCCGACCTGATCGCGCTCGTCACAGCGCTGCATTTCCCGTCGGTCGTCGACCGGATGCTCGAGCAGACGCGGGGGAACCTCTACGTCCTCAACCTGGTGGCGCGCATCGGCGAGCTGTCCGGCGTCGAGCAGATCCGGGTTGCGGACAACGCCACGACCATGGCGGATGTCGCCGAGCTGGGGCTCACCCTGGGGGGCGAATGGCTCGACCCCACCGGACAGGACCGGACGGAGCACGACCTGGCGCAGCCGCTCACGGGGGCGATCTTCGACGTGCTCGTCGACCTTTTCCAGGACAACCTCGTCCGCGCCGGCGTGATCCCGCCGCAACTCGATCCCTGGGGCTGGGACGAGGCGACCGTCGAGGCGGCCTTCGACGAGCTCGAAGCGGTTGCGGGGAATGCTCTGGCCGCGCACGGGGACGTGTTCCGTTGGGCCGTTGACGACGCCCGCGACTCGGTTGGTGCCTGCATGGCCCGGACGATGGAGACGATCGACGCGGAGAACCTGACCTTCGATGCCGTCGCCGCGGGCATGGTCCGCGCCGCCGCGGAACTCGGGCTCGAGCGGGTGGAGCCGTCGTTCCTCGAGAACTTCCTGCTCCGCGGCATCGATCCGAGGCCCCTCCTGCGTCGCGAGGTCGAGGCGGCACGGGCCTGGCGGCGCATGAGCTACGCCGAGCGGCGCGAGCGGATCGCGGCGCTTCCCCGCGGGCGCCCGCCGCCGTCGCCCCGCGGGGTCATCCTCGCCAGTAGCATGATGGCGCACGCGCATCGAGTCTTGGAATAGCGGCTGCTTGAGATTACGGTGCGTTTGTTAATCATTTGCGGTCGTGCAATTTAAGGAGGGCAGATCATGGCTAATGAAGACCCGCGCACGGATCGGGAGACTCTATTGTCGCATGCCCTGGTTCGCATGTTCGGAAGACCGTTCGATGCCCTTAAGCTGGATCCCAAGCTGGCCGAGGATGCGGCGACGCAACCCTATGAGCGCAACCAGCTCGCGGAAAATCTCACGCAGGATGGCAGCGGCGGCGCGAGGAAGGGCAAGGGTAAGGACAAGGACAGAGAGCCCCGGCTGGCCCGCATTTACGGCTTCAGCTACGAGGGGCACTATTACAAGCTGTACCAGCCGTCGATATTCCTCGTTCACGGCGACGGAACGCCAGTGGATGCGGGCGACGACGGCATCCCGCTTGCGCAGCTCGGCGTCGAGTTCAAGGACGAGACATTCGCCGGCGGCGTTTACATGTGGGCTTACGACCGCCTAGACCACTGCGTGCGCATCGACATCACGTCCGGCTGGCTCGAGGAGATTCTGCTGAACAGCGAGGTTGCGAGCCCGCGGGACGTGATAACCGGACGTTCGGACGTGGTGGGGCGCTCCGATGTCGTCGGGCGGTCGGACGTGGTCGGGCGGTCCGACGTGGTGGGGCGGTCCGACGTGGTCGCGCGCTCGGACCTGGTGGCGCGGCGGCGCAAGTAAACGAAGCAACGGCAAAGAGCCGCCGGCCGGTTCGGACGGGTGGCAGGCGTGGCCCGCGAAAGGTCATTCCTCTCGCGGCGGGACTTCTTCGAGCACGACGTCGTAGCCCCAGAGCCACCGCAAGTGAGATAGCGTTGCCTCGCGCGTTTCCGACTCCAGGGGGATGCCGTCGCGCTGTACATGATGAAGCTTGAGCCGGCGGTCGCCCAGCATGTCGACGTCGGCCACCTGAATATCCGGGTCCGTAACCGCGACATCGAAGCTCTGCGCGAGGGTGTCGCGCACCCGGTGGTAGCCGCGCTCGTCATGGATCCCGCTTACGGTGAAATAGGGGTCTTCCTCTTCGTCGGTCAGCGAGAACATCCGAAAGCGGCGCATTACCTCCGGGCTGAGGAACTGTTGGATGAAGCTCTCGTCGCGGAAGTTGGCCCAGGCGTGCTTGAGGACACCGCGCCAGTCGCCGTCCCCGGCGAACTCCGGGAACCAGTCCTTGTCCTCCTCGGTCGGGTTCTCGCAGATCCGCTGGATGTCCTGCATCATGGCGAAGCCGAGCGCGTAGGGATTGATGCCACCGAAGCGCGGGTCATCGAAATCGGGCTGGGTCAGCACATTGGTGTGGTTGTGCAGGATTTCCAGCATCGCGCCATCGGGCAGCAGGCCCTCCGCGTGCAGCGCATTCATGATGTGGAAATGGACGAAGCAGGCGCAGCCCTCGTTCATCACCTTCGTCTGGCGCTGCGGATAAAAATACTGGCCGATGTTGCGGACGATCCTCAGGATCTCGCGCTGCCAGGTCTTGAGGATCGGACTGTGCTTCTCGAGAAAGTAGAGCAAGTTCTCCTCGGGAAGCTTCATCTCCCGCTGGCGTTCCTTGGCGTTGTCCTCGCCCGGCGCCGGCACCCGGGTCGGCTGGAACACGTCATAGAGGTAGTGCGCCGAGCGCTCCATCTCCCGCCGGCGTTCCCGTGCGCGGGCCTGCTCGTCGCGCAGTGAGAGCCGGCGGCGGCGGTGGCGGAACACGCTCGCGGACATCAGGGCGTGCGCCGCGTCGAGAACCCGCTCGACCTCCGCGCTACCGTGGCGCTCCTCGCAGCGGGCGATGTAGCGGCGCGCGAAGTCGAGATAATTGAGGATGCCGTCGGCGTCGCTCCACTGGCGGAACAGGTGGTTGTTCTTGAAGAAGTGATTATGGCCGAACGCGGCGTGTGCCATCACCAGCGCCTGGAGCGCCATCGAGTTGTCCTCGAGGCAGTACGAGATGCAGGGATTCGAGTTAATGACGATCTCGTAGGCTAACCCCTGCGCGCCCTTTCGGTAGAGCCGCTCGTGATAGAGGAAGTGCTTGCCGAACGACCAGTGCCGGTAGAGGAGCGGCATGCCGATTGAGGAATAGGCGTCGAGCATCTGCTCGGACGAGATGATCTCGACCTGGTTGGTGTAGACGTCGAGCCCGAGATCCTCGAGCGCGACACGCTCGATCGCGTCGTAGGCGCGACCGATGGTGTCGAAGTTCCAGTCGGCGCCCTCGAAGAGCGGCCTGGTCCGCTTGAGCGTGCTAGCCATGGGCGACCGGGTCCGCTTTCTTGGTGAACAGCTCGCGGAAAACGGGATAGATGTCCGCCGGCTGCGCGATGCGCTTCATCGCGAAGTTGGGCCACTGCTCGGCGACCTTGCGATAGGCGCGCCAGAGCTCCATGCCGTTGGCCTCGCTGGAGAGGAGCGGCGCCTCGTTCTCGTCGACGATCTCGATATAGGCGAAGTACTGACAGATGTTCATCAGCGCGCCGTTGAGCAGCGCCGCGCAGTTCGCCGAGTCGCCGCTGTAATTTTCGCCGTCCGAGGCCTGTGCGGCGTAGATGTTCCACTCAGCCGGGGAATAGCGGGCGTCGATGATCTTCTTCATCTCGTTCAGCGCCGTGCTGACGACGGTGCCGCCGGTCTCCCGCGAGTGGAAGAAGGTCTCCTCGTCAACCTCGCGGGCATTGTGCGTATGGCGAACGAAGATGAGGTCGATCCGGTCGTAGCGGCGCTTCAGGAACAGGTGCAGCAGCACGAAGAACCGCTTCGCCAGATCCTTCTCGCGCTCGCCCATCGAGGCCGAGACGTCCATGAGGCAGAACATCACGGCGTTCGACGTCGGCTCGGGGTGCGGCTGAAAGTAGTTGTAGCGGACGTCGAGCGGGTCGATGTACGGGATCGCCTTCTGGCGCCGCAGCGCCACGTCGAGCGCCTTATGCAACTCGGCGAGCTCAGCCCGCTGGGCTTCCGTCGGCTCGGCGACCGACTCGAGCGCGAAGATGCGCTCGCGCAGCTCGCGCGTCTCCCGGTCCTTTGGCCGCCTCATGGCGATGCGGCGCCCGAAAGCGTTGCGCATGGTGCGCCGCACGCTGATATTGGCGGGCGAGCCGGTGATCGAGTAGCCCGCGCGCCGCGGCCTCGTTGAACGGATCTCCTTCAGGCTCCGCTTCACCATGTCGGGCAACTCGAGGTCCTCGAAAAAAATGTCGAGGAACTCGTCGCGGGAGAGGACGAACAGGAAGTCGTCCTCGCCCTCACCCTCCGGCGATCCCTCACGGCCGCGGCCGCCACGCCCCGACTTTGGCTTCTCGATCCGGTCGCCCGCCTTGAAGGACTTGTTCCCGGTGAAGACCCGCTCGCGCCGCCCGCCCTCCGGGGCGGGGCGAAACGTCGGCTCGGTTATGCCGTCCGTGGGCACGGAGACCTTCTTTTCGCGGTCCACGTCGGCGATGCTGCGGCGACGGACGGTCTCATCGACCGCTTCCTTCACCGCGCTCCGCACTCGCCTCACGAAGCGGCGACGGTTCCCCAGACTCTTGTCCTTGGGGTTCAGCCTGCGGTCGATCAGATGAACCATCCTGCCCGGTGCCTTCGCTGGCCTCACCCTGCCTTGTTGACGCGCATGTACCACTCGACCAGGCGGCGCACCTGGCGGCGGGTGTAGCCCCGGTCGGTCATCCGGTCGATGAACTCGTTGTGCTTCGCCTCGGTCTCCTTGTCGCGCTTGGCGCCGAAGCTGATGACCGGGAGCAGGTCCTCGACCTGGCTGAACATCCGCTTCTCGATCACCCGGCGGAGCTTCTCGTACTTGCGCCAGTCGGGATTGACGCCCTTGTTCTCGGCCCGGGCGCGGAGGACGAACTTGACCACCTCGTTGCGGAAGTCCTTTGGGTTGGAGATGCCCGCCGGCTTCTCGATCTTCGAGAGCTCCTGCTCGAGGACCTCGCGGTCGAACATCTGGCCGGTGTCGGGGTCCTTGTAGTCCTGATCCTCGATCCAGGCGTCCGCGTAAGCGATGTAGCGGTCAAAGAGGTTCTGCCCGTAGTCCGTGTAGGACTCCAGATAGGCCTTCTGGATCTCGTGGCCGATGAACTCGGCATAGCGCGGCCCGAGCTCGTTCTTGATGAAGTCGAGATACTTGCTCTCGACCTCTTCCGGGAACTGCTCGCGCTTGACCCGCTGCTCCATGACGTACATCAGGTGTACAGGGTCGGCTGCCACCTCCTTGGTGTCATGGTTGAAGGTCTCGGCCAGCACCTTGAAGGCGAAGCGCGTCGAAATGCCGGTCATCCCCTCGTCGACGCCGGCCGCGTCCCGGTACTCCTGCACCGAGCGCGCCTTCGGATCGGTGTCCTTGAGCGACTCGCCGTCATAGACCCGCATTTTCGAGTAGAGCGGCGAGTTCTCGTGCTCGCGGAGCCGCGTCAGCACGCTGAACTTGGAAAGAATCCCCATGGTCTCGGGCGCGCAGGGCGCCTCGCCGAGGCTGCTTTCGCGCAGGAGCTTCTCGTAGATCTGCTCCTCCTCCGTGGCGCGCAGGCAGTACGGCACCTTGACGACGCTGATGCGGTCGAGGAACGCCTCGTTGTTCTTGTTGTTCTTGAATTGCTGCCACTCGGCCTCGTTCGAGTGGGCGACGATGATGCCCTGGTAGGGGAAGGCGCCGATGTTCTCCGTGCCAACATAGGAGCCCTCCTGCGTTGCGGTCAGCAGCGGGTGCAGCACCTTGATCGGCGCCTTGAACATCTCGACGAACTCCATCAGCCCCTGCGTCGTGCAGTTGAGCGCGCCGGAGTAGCTGTATGCGTCCGGATCGTTCTGGCTGAAGTGCTCGAGCTTGCGGATATCGACCTTGCCGATCAGCGCAGAGACGTCCTGGTTGTTCTCGTCCCCCGGCTCGGTCTTGGCGACGCAGATCTGGCGAAGCTTCGAGGGGTAGAGCTTGACCACCGAGAACTTCGAGATGTCGCCGTCAAACTCCTGCAGGCGCTTGACCGCCCATGGCGACATAAAGCCGGTGAGCAGGCGCTTCGGAATGTTGTACTTGCTCTCCAGCAGGTCGCCCATCCGCTCACGACCGAACAGGCCGAGCGGCGACTCGAAGACCGGGCTGATCTCGTCGCCGGCCTTCAGGACATAGATCGGCTGCTGCTCCATCAGGTGCTTGAGGATCTCGGCGATCGTTGACTTGCCGCCGCCGACTGGGCCAAGCAGGTAAAGGATCTGCTTGCGCTCCTCGAGCCCCTGGCTCGCGTGGCGGAAGAAGCCGACGATGCGCTCGACCGTCTCCTCGATTCCGAACAGGTCCTTGAACGGCTCGTAGACCTTGATCGTGCGATTCAGAAAGATCCGGCCGAGCCGCTGGTCTTGGCTCGTGTCGATCAGTTCCGGCTCACCGATTGCCTCCACCATCCGTTCGGCCGCCGTCGCGCGCATCATCGGGTCCTCCCGGCACCCGAGCAGGTAATCCTGCAGCGACATCTCCTCGACCTTGGTGCGATCGTACGCTTCAGTGAACCGGTTAAAGACGTCCATGGTCACCCTCTCTGCTCCGATAGCGCTGCGTCTCTGCCCCTCCACGGTCTACGTTCTTCCCCTTGCACACTTCATTAAATGGTGTGCTCCGCGGTCCTTCGCCATCCCGAAAAATACAAATTTTCCAAAAGAATCGCTGCGGCTCGTTGCTGACCTGATGCGTGCGGCGGCGGCCTCTCGTATCTCTAACGCCGCGACTTCCGTATCCGTGTCGCCGATGGGGTGACACAGTTTCGTGACTCCCGGATGCGCCCACATTGCCGTCCATGCGCTTCCACGCTTGACGGATCGTTCCCGGCGGAAGAATGGGCCTTTGGCAGCGACGACCGGGGCGATTGAGCCACCCCGCTGCATCCGGCCCATGTGGTCCAGCGTGCCAGAAGACCAGGGTACCGTCACAGCGCAACCGCCGAATGCACCATCGGCCTGGTTACGAGTCGTCATGCGCGCAACGAACGAGAGGAACGGCCGGAACCCGGATTGTTGTTGTCGGGCCTCAACACGTTCTCATGTGCCACTCGATGCTGCCTCTGGATCGATTCTTGCCGGATCGTCCACACCTCACGCAAGAATGATAAGTCGAGCGGCGGCGTATGGCAAACGTTGTGTGGCCGAAACGCGCGCTTTGTTGTCTTTCGGCGCGACGTCCCGCCAAGCGCGTGCCGGACGGGAGCATGGCTGGCGCGGTTCTGGGTGTGGTCAATTTCCCCGGGTTCGGGGACTGGAACCCGCGTGCGCCCGCCAGGCCTTCGCGAGCCGGGGGAGCTTCGCCCGCTTAAGGCCGCGGCGGATGGCCTCGGCCTCCTGCGCACCGGCAGCCTCGCGGATTGCCTCTGCCATCATTTCCGGCTCGGCACTGAAGAGCTCCCAGAGGTAGCCGTCCGGATGGCGGGGCACAACCCGGTGCGCCGCAAGCCGGCGTTTCGGGAAGTCGCTGAGATTGAAGGTCAGCAGCACGTCGGCCTTGGCGGCGATCGCGGCCGCGAGGACGTGCGTATCGGCGGCGTCTGGCAGGGTCAGGGTCTCCTCGAGGTCCGGCGCGGCTACGACGGAGGCGTCAGGGAATCGCTTTGCCATCTCCCGATGCGCAGCAGCCATGCTGTCCTCGGCTTCGACACCTTCGTTCCGCGCCACGGCGATGCGCCATTCCTCGAGAACGCGCGGCGACCAGTGGGGCGCGAAGAGCCCGGCCTTGGCTCCACCGAGGAGGATGCCCCTCACCAGCGGCGGATAGAGGACGCAAGCGTCGAGAAAGACGACCGGCCTAGCCATCGAGCCGGTAGAACAGCGCCTTGAGGTAGCTCGTCTCGGGGAGGGCGAGATGGCTCGGGTGATCGGGGCCGGCCCGCCCGGAGTGCACCAGAGCGCCGTCCCGTCCAGCCTTCGCGAGCCCCCGCGCGTTGGCGCGATGGAAGCTCTCCGGGTCGGCGGCGTGCGAGCATGAGCAAAGCACGAGCCAGCCCGACGGCGCCACCAGAGGCGCCGCCAGCCGCGCCAGCCGCTCGTAGGCGCGCAGGCCGTTGGAAAGGGCCGCCTTGTGGGGCGCGAAGGCGGGCGGGTCGCAGATGACGAAGTCGAAGCTCTCGTCCTCTTCTCCCAGCCCTCGGAGCGCCTCGAACGCGTCTCCGCGTCGGGTCTCGAGCCAGTCCGAGACGCCGCTCAGCCTGGCACCCTCCTTGGCGAGCGCCAGAGCCGGGGCCGAGCTGTCGACAGATCG
>JBEPXW010000024.1:0-11465 GCA_041641715.1 Pseudomonadota bacterium | reverse complement strand
ATGGCCAAGGCGGAGATCGAGGAGAAGGTCAAGAAGGCGCTCGACATGGTCCAGATGGGGCATTTCGGCGGCCGCCGCCCGGCGCAGCTCTCAGGCGGGCAGCAGCAGCGCATCGCGCTCGCGCGCAGCCTCGTCTTCGAGCCCGACCTCGTGCTGATGGACGAGCCGCTCGGCGCGCTCGACAAGCAGCTGCGCGAGCACATGCAGTTCGAGATCAAGCACCTGCACCAGCGCCTCGAGGTGACCGTGGTCTACGTCACCCACGACCAGACCGAGGCGCTGACCATGTCGGACCGCATCGCGGTCTTCGACGACGGCGTCATCCAGCAGCTGGCCGATCCGGCGACGCTCTACGAGAAGCCCGAGAACGCGTTCGTCGCCCAGTTCATCGGCGAGAACAACAAGCTCTGGGGCGAGGTCACGGAGGTCGAGGGCGACGTCGCCCGCGTCGATCTCGGCGGCAACATCCGCGTCGAGGCCAAGGCGGTGCGCTGCGGCGCGGCCGGCGAGCGCACCATGCTCTCGATCCGGCCCGAGCGGATCATTCTTGGCGACGACTCCGCCCCGAACCAGATGCAGGGCAAGGTGGTCGAGCTGATCTATCTCGGCGACCACATCCGCTGCCGCATGGAGGTGGCCGGGACCGAGGATTTCATCGTCAAGATGGCCAACAGCCATGACCATGCCGCGCTGAAGGTGGGCGAGACGACGACGATCGGCTGGGTCACCGAGGACTGCCGCGCGCTCGAGGCGCAGTGAGCGATGCCGCGCATGGCGCGCGTCGCGAGAGATGACCGGAGGGCGCCCCCGGCGGGGCGCTTCCGGTTCCGCGGGTCCCGGGGGTTAACGTCCCGCGGGCCGAAGTGAGCGCCGGGGGAACCCGGCCGAACGAACTAAGGGAGAGATCACGATGATGACACGCATATGTGCGGTCCTCGGGGGCGTGACGGCGGCGGCGCTGCTGTCGGCGAGCCCGGCCGAGGCGCAGGATCCGCCGAACTGCCCCGAGGGCGACCACGAGCTGACCATCGTCTCCTGGGGCGGCGCCTACGAGGAGAGCCAGGAGAAGGCCTATTACGAGCCCTATCTCGAGGCCTGCCCGAATGTGAGCATCGTGCAGGAATCGGCCTCGAACGAGGGCGTGCCGAAGATGCGCGCGCAGGCCGAGGCGGGCAACGTCACCTGGGACGTCGTCGACCTCGTGGCCGCGGACGCCATCCGCGCCTGCGACGAGGGGCTGGCGATGGAGATCCCGCATGACGAGTGGCTGCGCGACGCGCCCGACGGCACGCCGCCCTCGGAGGACTGGGGCGACCTGATCGTCTCGGACTGCTTCATCCCCGAAATCGTCTACTCGACCACCTTCGGCTACCGCACGGACGTCGATGCGTGGGGCGGCAAGGAGCCGGACGACCTCTGCGACGTGTTCGACCTCGAGACCTTCCCCGGCAAGCGCAGCCTGGAGAAGCGCCCGATCAACAACGTCGAGTGGGCGCTGATCTGCGACGGTGTCCCGGCCGACGAGGTCTATGACGTGCTCGAGACCGACGAGGGCGTCGACCGCGCGCTCGCCAAGCTCGACACCATCAAGGACCAGGTGATCTGGTGGTCCGCCGGCGCCGAGACGCCGCAGCGGCTCGCCGACGGCGAGGTGGTGATGGGCTCGACCTACAACGGCCGCCTGTTCTCGCTGATCGCCGAGCAGGGCCAGCCGGTGAAGATGCTGTGGGACTGGCAGGTCTTCGATCTCGACGGCTACGTCGTGCCCGCGGGCGTCGACGACAGCGAGCTGCCGGCTATCAAGTCCTTCCTCGCCTTCGCCACCGACACCCAGCGCCAGGCCGACCAGGCCGCCTACATCTCCTACGGGCCGGCCCGGGATTCCTCGGCGCCGCTGGTCGGCAAGCACGCCGAGCTCGGCATCGAGATGGGCCCGCACATGCCCACGGCGCCGGACAACTCGGAGAACGTGCTGATCTACAACTACTTCTTCTGGGCCGACTACCGCGACGACATCGACGCCAAGTTCCAGGCCTGGCTGGCCCAGTAACGCGACCCGTCCGGGGGCGGCGCCGCCGCCCCCGGCCACCATCCAGGAGAACCGGGCCCGGGGGGACCCATGGCGGAAGCGACAGCACCACAGCGCGCGGCATCGCAGTCGACCCAGCCGTCGGGCGGACCGATGCTGGCGGCGGACGGCACGCCACTCAAGGCCAGCCTCGCCCGCGCGCTGAGGCGCCAGAAGCTGCGCGCGCTGATGCTGGTGCTGCCGCTTTTCGTCTTCATCATTATCAGCTTCATCGGTCCGATCGCGGACATGCTGTTCCGCTCGGTCGAGAACACCATCGTGCCGGAGAACCTGCCGCGCACCGCCGAGGCGATCGAGGACTGGGACCCGGACTCGGGCGAGCTGCCGCCCGAGCCGGTCTGGGCGGCCTTCGCCAAGGACCTCGAGATCGCCGAGGACAACAAGACCCACACCCAAGTCGGCTCGCGGCTGAACTACGAGTACCCGGGCATCTCGAGCCTCTTCCGCAAGACCGGCCGGCGCGTCAGCCGCATGGACGAGGGCAACTACAAGGCGCAGTTCCTCGATCTCGACGAGGACTGGGGCGACATCGGCGTCTGGAAGACCATCTACGAGTTCTCGGGCTACTACACGCCGGGCTACTTCCTGAACGCGGTCGACGCGCAGCTCACGGCGGACGGCATCGAGGTCAAGCCCGCGGACGAGCGGATCTACCTGTTCCTGTTCGGGCGTACCTTCGTGCTCTCGATCACCATCACGCTGACCTGCATCCTGCTCGGCTACCCGATCGCCTGGCTTTTGGCGAACCTGCCGCTCAGGACCTCCAACCTCTTGATGATCCTGGTGCTGCTGCCGTTCTGGACCTCGCTCCTGGTGCGCACCTCGTCCTGGATCGTGCTCCTGCAGCAGAACGGGGTGATCAACGACATGCTGGTCTACTCGGGGCTGATCGGCAACGACAACCGGCTGCAGATGATGTTCAACCAGACCGGCACCATCGTCGCCATGACGCACATCCTGCTGCCCTTCATGATCCTGCCGCTCTACTCGGTGATGAAGACCATCCCGCCGTCCTACGTGCGCGCGGCGAAATCGCTCGGCGCGACCGACTGGACCGCGTTCTGGCGGGTCTACTTCCCGAACACCGTGCCGGGGATCGGCGCGGGGTCGATCCTCGTCTTCATCCTCTCGATCGGCTACTACATCACGCCCGAGCTGGTCGGCGGCACCTCCGGCGTCTTTATCTCGAACCGGATCGCCTACCACATCTCGGCCTCGCTGAACTGGGGGCTGGCGGCGGCGCTCGCCGTGATCCTCCTGGTGGTCGTGCTCGGCCTCTACTGGTGCTACGACAAGATCGTCGGCATCGACAACGTGAAGTTGGGGTGAGCCCATGGCCGAGTTCCCGCCATACATGACCACCGGCCAGCGGGCCTGGTACTACGGCTTCCGGGTGATCTGCGGGCTGATCTTCTTCTTCCTGATCGCGCCGATCCTGGTGATCATCCCCTTGAGCTTCAACGCCGAGGACTTCTTCACCTTCACCAAGGAGATGATCGCGCTCGACCCGGAGGGCTACTCGCTCAAGCACTACGACGATTTCTTTACCAACCCGAACTGGCAGCAGGCGCTGTGGAACTCGGTGACAATCGCGCCGGCGGCGACACTGCTCTCGACCGGGCTGGGGACGCTTGCCGCCATCGGGCTCAGCCAGGCGCACATCCCGTTCCGCCGGGCAATCATGGCGACGCTGATCTCGCCGATGATCGTGCCGCTGATCATCTCGGCCGCCGGCATGTACTTCTTCTACTCGCGGATCGGGCTGCAGGGCACCTACTGGGGCGTCGTGCTGGCCCACGCGGCGCTCGGCACGCCCTTCGTCATCATCACCGTAACCGCGACGCTGGTCGGCTTCGACCGCTCGCTGGTGCGGGCGGCGGCGAATCTCGGCGCCGGGCCGGTCACGACCTTCTTCCGGGTGCAGATGCCGCTGATCATCCCCGGCGTGATTTCGGGGGCGCTGTTCGCCTTCATCACCTCGTTCGACGAGGTGGTGGTGGTGCTCTTCGTCGGCTCGGCGAGCCAGAAGACGCTACCCTGGCAGATGTTCACCGGGCTGCGTGAGCAGATCTCGCCCACCATCCTCGCGGTGGCGACGATCATGGTGACGATCTCGATCATTCTCCTGACCGTGCTCGAGCTGCTGCGCCGCCGGTCCGAGCGGATCCGGGGGATGTCGCCCGGATGATCCTGCGCCTCGCGGCGATCGCGCTGCTGACGACGCTTCTCGCCCGGCCGGCCCTTGCCTGCCCGGAGCGGTCGGACTCGCTGCTCTTCCACTCCTGCTGGGGCGAGGCGCGGGCGGCGCTGGCGCTGCTGCCCGAGGACCTGCCGCTGCCGGCGCCGGAGCCGGGGACGCGGCGCCTCGTGGTCACCGGGGCCTACACGGCGACGGACACCCGCGACGAGGGGCGGCCGAAGCCCGTGGGCCTGTTCCTGCGGCGGGGCGAACTGGTGAACCGGAACCTCGGGCGCATGGACGGCGTGCTGGTGATCGACCCGGCCTCCGGCCAGCCCGGGTTCCACCACCGCGAGCGCGTCGCGCTAGAGGGGCGGACCTACGACCTCCGCGACCTCGACGGGCGCCACGCCTTCATCGATGCGGCGCGCGGGCGCGGCCTCTCGGTGATGCAGACGCATCTCCTGATCGCGAGCGGCGTCTTCGACGTCCACCCGCAGGAGGGCGCGCCCGCCTTCGTGCGCCGGCTGCTGTTCGCCGACGGCGACAGCTTCGGCGTCTGGCAGACGCCCGGGGCGGCGACGCTCTACGAGGCGGCGGCCGAGCTCGACGCGGCGCTCGGCCCGCGCATGGTGATGAACCTCGACATGGGCTCCTACGACTTCTGCCGCCGCGCCGAGGGCGGCGTCGAGTCGAGCTGCGGCAGCGTGGCGCCGGAGGGCACGGGGAAGCTCTCGAACCTCCTGGTCCTGACGCTCGAGTGAGCCGGCGCGTGCGCCGCGCGCGGGCGTTTGCGCCCGCCGCGCGGCGGCTCTACATAGGCCGGCGAGGAGGAACGCCCATGGTTCTCGAGCTGATCCGCTTTGCCCTCGTGGTCGCGGTCCTGGTGGCCATCCACCGGGGGCTGGACTGGTACCTGCGCCACGACACCGTCCGGCGGCTCGAGAAGGAGCATGCCCGCGGCGAGGGCGGGGCGCTGACGCGCGAGGACTACGTCGCCCGGGGCCTTGCCCGCTACGAGCGGTCCTGGGAGAAGAGGCTCCTGCTCGCCGTCTACGTCGTGCCGTTCCTGGTGATGGCCGCGCTCCTCGTCCTGGCGCAGTCGGGGTGGCGCCCGTGACGCTCGCCCGGCTGAAATGGGGCGCCGCGACCCTCGCCTTCCTCGCGCTCGCCGCCTTCCTGCACTACAGCCTGCCCTCGCGCGACGTGGTCAGGATCGTCGGCACCGACGTGGTGCGCCAGGACGTCACCACCACGGACCCGCAAGGCAACACGGTGACGCGCACCCGCGACGTGCGCTTCATCTACGCCAAGACGCCGGCGGGCGGCGACCGCGTCTACCGCAACGAGGACACGGGCTGGGGCTGGCCGCCCTATTTCAAGTTCGACACCGCCGACCTGGCGGCGCAGGCGACCGACCTCGTCTCGACCTCCGGGAACCCGGAATGGGTGGTGGTGCGCCATTACGGCTGGCGCATCCCGATCCTCTCGATGTACCCGAACGCCGTCTCGATCCGCCCGGCCACCGGGCCGGACGAGGAGCTGTTCCCGTGGTTCAACATCGTGCTGATCGCCCTGCTGATCGTGGCCGTGCTGATCGTGCGCCGGCTGATCGTACTCTTCTTCGAGACCCATGTGGACCCGGCGGTCGAGGCGCTGGAGCAGGAATACGACTCGCAGGTCGGGGCCATCCGTCGTACGTGGCGGCGCGGCCGGCGCTGGGTCAGGCGCCACCTGCGCGTCTGACGGCGGCGGCGTAAGTACCGCCGCAGCGGCTGAGCTGGCCGCGGTAGCGCACGGCCTGGTCGGCCACCCGGGTGGCGACGGTGCGGAGCCGGCCCTTCCCCTGCCAGTCGCCGCGGCGGAAGCCGGTGTGACCCTCGTGGTAATTCAGGTAGTGGCTGAAGGCGTCGTGCATCTGCACGCCGTTGAGGTCGAAGGTCTTGGCCATGTACCAGCCGACGAAGTCGGCCGCGTCCTCGAAGTCGTCGCGGTCGGCGCCGCGGTTGCCGGTCTCGCGCCGGTACCAGTCCCAGGTGCCGTCGAGCGCCTGCGGGTAGCCGTAGGCGGAGGAGACGCGCCCCGCCGGGATGAAGCCGAGGGTGTAGCGCTTCGGCGGCCGCGCCTCCGCCCGGAAGCGGGACTCGTGCCACATGATCGCCATCTGCACCTCGACCGGCGCGCCCCAGCGCATCGCCGAGGCGACCACCGCGTCGCGCCAGTCCGGCCGCTCGTCGAAGATGGCGCAGATGTCGTTGAGCGCGCTCGGCGGCCCCTTCGGGGAGGACGAGCACGAGCCGATCGCCAGCGCCAGAGCCAGGGCGCCCGCAACAGGTCGCAGGACCATGATCCAATGCCCGATCGTTCTCACCGCCCGTATTTTCCTGCCCGTGTTTTGTTCTGCTCGTTCTGCTTCGTTTTCAGAACGATAGCAGAAAAAGCTCGGGTTTGGGAGCAAAATCTGTGGTTAAAGCACCAGCGCGAGCGCGGCGGGGATCGAGATCACGGCCATCAGGGTCGAGATGACCACCGCGCCGGCGATGGTCTCGGGCTCGGCGCGGTAGCGCTGGGCGAGGAGGTAGTTGGTCACCGCTACCGGCATGATGAGCTGGAGGATCAGCACGCCCCGCGCCGCGCCCGTGAGCCCGAGCGCCTCGGCCACCGCGACGCCGACGGCGGCGGAGAGCACGAGCTTGACGAGTGAGAAGAGCGTGGCGCGCCCCACCTGGCCGGGCGAGAGATTGGCGATCGAGACGCCGAGCGTCAGCAGCATCGCCGGGATCGCGATCTGCCCGGCGAGGTCGAGCGAGTCGAGCGCCCAGCCCGGCACGCCCCATCCCTGCACCGCGAAAAGGCCGCCGAGGAGCGAGCCATAGACCAGCGGCTGCTTCGCCGCGTCGCGGATTCGCCCCGTCCCCGCCACGACGTAGACGCCGACCGTGAACTGAAGGATCGCCATGACGGCGAAGAGCACGATGGCGAGCGCGAGCCCCGGCTCGCCATAGGCGTAGAAGGCCACCGGCAGGCCGACATTGCCCGTGTTGCCGAAGGTGCCCGGCGCGAGATAGGTGCGCATGTTGAGGCCCGCGGCGCGCAGCACGGCCCAGAGCAGGACGCCCAGCGCCCCGTAGGCCGCGACGGTCGCCAGCGCGATGTCGCGGACGGCGCCGGGCTGGATCTCGGCCTTCACGAGGGTCGCGAAGATCAGGCAGGGCATGGAGAAGTTGACCGCCAGCCGGGTGATGAACCGGAGGTCGAAGTCGAGCTTCAGCCTGCCCCAGACATAGCCGGCGAGGGCCAGCAGGAAGACCGGCGCAATGATCTCGAGAACCTGGAGAAGCTGCTGGATCACTGGCCCGTCCCCCGCGCGGCGAATTCGCTCTGTGGCGCCTTATGGACAGTGTGCTATCATTGCGATAGGAGGCGCGACCATGGGAAAGAGGGAGAAAGGACCAGAAGACGTGCTGCATGCGCAGGCGAAGTACCGGATCGGCCAGGTCGTCCGGCACCGCATCCATCCGTTCCGCGGGGTCATCGTCGATGTCGATCCCGTCTTCGCGAACACCGAGGAGTGGTGGCTGTCGATCCCCGAGGAGGTGCGCCCGCGCAAGGACCAGCCCTTCTACCACCTGCTCGCCGAGAACGAGACCAGCTACTACATGGCCTATGTCTCGGAGCAGAACCTGCTGCCGGACGAGTCCGGCGAGCCGGTCGAGCACCCGGACGTCCCCGACTACTTCGTCGCGCTCGAGGGCAGCCAGTACACCATGCCGCCCGAGCGGCACCACTGAAGGCCCGCGCCCGGGGCCGCCCGAACCCGCGCAGATCGTTCTTGCATTCGGCGCGCGCCGGGTGTCATGGTCGTGTCATGAGCTTCGAGCGGATCGACATGAGCCTCGGCCGCGGCCGCGTTGCCGAGATCACCTTCGATCGCCGCGAGCTCTCCACGATCCTCGACGTCTATGGCCGCATGGTCGCGGCGGGCGAGTGCCGCGACTACGCCATCGACCACCGGCGCGACCGGGCGGTGTTCTCGATCCTGCGCGGCTCGGCCGAGCATCCCGTCTACCGGGTCGAGAAGGCGCGCGGCGACGGCCAGCTGCCGGGCTACGCGGTGGTCGGCATGGACGGCTGCATCCTCGACCGCGGGCGCGAGCTCCGCAAGGTGCTGCGTGTGCTGGAGCGCAAGCTGATCCGGGCGGTGCAGTAACCGCGCCGCGATCGCCTCCGCGCAGGGCGGAGAGGGCCATGAGAGCCGTGCGCCGCGTCCTGTTTCCCGTTCTCTGCGTCCTTTGGCTGGCGGCCTGCGCCGCCGCGCCGGGCCCGTCCGAGGGGCCGCGGACGCATCCCGTGCATGTCCGCAGCAACGGCTGGCACACGGCGATCGTCGTTCCCCGCGCGGCGGTCGCCGCGACGGGACTGCTGCCGGAGGTGGCGGATTTGCCGCAGGCCGCCTTCCTCGCGTTCGGCTGGGGCGACCAGGACTATTATCAGGCGACGGAGGCGACCGCCGGCCTCGCGCTCCGCGCGGCGCTCTGGCCGACGCCGAGCGTCATGCACGTGGCAGGGCGCGCCGCGGTGCCCGAGGCGCGGGGCGAGGTCGAGGTGCTGCGCCTGGCGCTGACCGGGACGGGCTTCCGTGCGATGGTCGGGGCCATTGCCGCGACGTTCGAGCGCCCGGACGACGGCCGCGCGAAGCCGATCGGCCCGGGGCTCTCGGCGAAGAGCCATTTCTACGCCGCGCGCGGGACCTTCCACCTCTTCAACACCTGCAACACCTGGACGGTGCGGATGCTGCGGGCCGGCGGGCTCGACATCTCGCCGGCGGGCGTCGTGACGGCGGCGGACGCCATGGCGCGGCTGCGCACGGCGCGTGGGCAGCCCGCACCCTGAGAGGCGAGCGGTGGCCAAAACGTCGGAGCGGGGTCCTTTCAGACGACCTCGCGCTTCGCCTCCGGCGGCGCGGGCTGCTCCGCCCGCAAGCCACGCAGCCTGCGGATGTTTGCCGCGACCTTCTTCATCATCGCCGGAGAGAACCGCCGGGGTGCGCCGGCGATCTTGGCCGGCGACTCGGTGTCAGGACACGCCACGCGTTCTTGGTTACTCGAATTACGCATCGTTTTACGCCTCACGCTTCGAATCATTTTGTCGAAAACTTTGTCGAAAGCATGGATTTTTCGGTATCGGAATGAAACTTCGCGAGAATTTTCACCCGCCGGGCCGATCCGGGCATATGCGACACCGTCAGGCTAGGGAGGCCAGCGCGCCGAGGTTCCGCCGCCGGCCCGCGTGGAGAGCGCGCTAGCGGCGGCGCTCCTTGCGGGCGGCCTTGGCGCGGGCGATGCGCTCGCGGGTCTGCTTGCGCTTCGGCGTGCCTTTCGGCCCGCCCTTGCCGCCCTTGCGCCTGGCGCCCTTCGCGCGGTGCGGCTCGCCCTCGACGCCGGTGAGCTCGAGGATGACGCCGCCGGTGATCGGCGCGGCCTCGACGAGGCGCACGGTGACGCGCTGGCCGAGGCCGAGGATCGTGCCGCTCTCCTCGCCGCGCAGCGTCTGCGCCTCGGCGTCGTGGCGGAAGAACTCGCGGCCGAGGGACGAGATCGGGACGAGGCCGTCGGCGCCGGTCTCGTCGAGCTTCACGAAGAGGCCGAAGCGGGTGACGCCGGCGATCCTCCCTTCGAACTCGGCGCCGGCGCGCTCGGCGAGGTAGCGGGCCACGTAGCGGTCGACCGTGTCGCGCTCGGCCTCCATCGAGCGGCGCTCGGTCATGGAGATGTGCTCGGCGGTCTCGTCGAGGCGCTCCGCCTCGTCGGGCGCGAGGCCGTCGTCGCCGAGCTTCAGCGCCCGGATCAGGCCGCGATGCACCACGAGGTCGGCATAGCGCCGGATCGGCGAGGTGAAATGGGCGTAGCGGCGCAGATGCAGGCCGAAATGGCCGTAGTTCTCCGGCGCGTAGTAGGCCTGCATCTGGGCGCGCAGGACAGCCATCTGCACCATCTCGGCGGACTCGGTCTCCTGCGCCTGATGGAGCAGGTTGTTGAGGTGCTTCGTCGTCAGCACCTGCGCCTTGGCGAGGCTGAGGCCGACCGTCTCGACGATCTCGCGCAGCGCGTCGAGCTTCTCCGGGTCGGGCTCCTCGTGGACGCGGTAGAGCAAGGGCGTGCGCTTCGCCTCCAGCGTCTCGGCGGCGCAGACGTTGGCCAGCACCATGAACTCCTCGATCAGCCGGTGGGCGTCGAGGCGCTCGCGGGTGCGGATGGCGGCGACGTTGCCGTCCGCGTCGAGCTCGATCTTGCGCTCGGGGAGATCAAGGTCGAGGGGCTGGCGCTGCTCGCGGGCGTTGGCCGCGGCGCGGTAGGCCTTGAAGAGGGGGCGGATGACGTCGTCGAGGAGCGGCTCGGCCGTGCCGTCCGGGTGGCCGTCCTCGGCGTCCTGGACCTGGGCGTAGGCGAGCGAGGCGCGCGAGCGCATCATGCCGCGCGTGAAGCGGTGGGCGACCTTGTTGCCGCCCGAGTCGAGCACCATGCGCACCGCGACGACGGGGCGGTCCTCGCCCTCGTGCAGCGAGCAGAGCTCGGCGGACAGCGCCTCGGGCAGCATCGGCGCGACCCGGTCGGGGAAGTAGGTGGAGTTGCCGCGCCGGCGCGCCTCGCGGTCGAGCTCGGAGTCCGGGCGGACATAGTGCGCGACGTCGGCGATGGCGACCCAGACGATCCAGCCGCCTTCGTTCCTCGGGTCGTCGTCCGCGATCGCGGCGACGGCGTCGTCGTGGTCGCGGGCGTCCTCGGGGTCGATGGTGACGAGGGGGAGGTGGGTGAGGTCCTCGCCGTGCGGGGGCTCGACGGGGGCCATCCCCTCGGCCTCCTCGATCACGGCGTCCGGGAACTCGTAAGGAATGCCGTGCTCGTGGATGGCGATAAGCGAGACCTGGCGCGGGGCGCCGGGGTCGCCGAGGCGTTCGAGGATGCGGCCGTGGGGGAGGCCCATGCGCTTGCCGCCGGTGGCCTCGGCCTCGACCAGCTCGCCCTCCTTCGCGCCCTCGGTGGCGCCCTGGGGGATCAGCCATTCCTTGTCGTTGCGCCTGTCCACGGGCACGACGCGGCCGCCCTGCGCGGTCTCGCGGAAGATTCCGAGGAGGCGGCTGGGGCCGGTCTTCAGCCGCTTGATGAGGCGGGCCTCGTAGGCAAGCTCGGTGTCGGC
>JBEPXW010000023.1:0-11643 GCA_041641715.1 Pseudomonadota bacterium | reverse complement strand
CCCCCGGCGCCGGCGCCGCCGCCGAGATCGAGCGCCTCTACGAGGCCGCGATCGCCCGCCACGGGCAGGCCCGCCTCGCCGGCCGCGTGCCGGGCTTCGACATCTTCGACGACGGCACGCCGGTGACGGCGCAGGCCCGCCGCCTCTACCGCCGCCACGCCGACCTGCGCGAGGCCTTCCCCGACCCTTACGCCTGCCCGACCGGGCAGCGCAGCTACCGCGACTGGCTGCGCGAGAACCGTCTCGGCGCCATACCGGGCCTGATCGTGCCCGCGCGCTGTCTCGAGGCGGCTTATGCCGACCTGTTCGACGCCGATTTCTATCTGGCAACCTACGGGGACGCGGCAAAGGCGGTCGAGACGGGCCGCTGCGCCGACGCGCTCGAGCACTACGAGCGCATCGGCTCGCGCCGGCTCTACGACCCGAACGAGTTCTTCGTCTCGTCCTGGTATCTCGATCGCGCAATGGGCGCCGATCCGTGGCCTCTCTCCGTCCATGCCGGCACGCGTCAGGGCACGCTGCTCTGGCATTACCTGACGACCGGCCTCCCGTCCGGGATCGAGCCGGTGGAGCTGTTCGACAGCGCCTGGTACCTCGGCCGCTATGACGATCTCGACGCCGCCTTCCGCACCGGCGCGATCAGCACGCCGCTCGCGCATTTCCTGCGCGACGGCAGCCGCGAGGGCCGCGACCCGGGTCCCTGCTTCCAGAGCGCGGCCTATCTCGATCGCAATCCGCAGGCCCGCGAGCTGGCCCGGGCCGGCCAGGTCCGCGGCGCCTTCGGCGCCTTCGTCCGCCTCGGCGGCGTCGCCGGCCGCGTCGCGGCATGAGCCCGGCCGAGTGACGACTCCGCGCCCTCCGGCACAGGAGCAGACCATGCGCCATCTCTTTGTCGGCGGCCCCGGCCGCAGCGGCACCAGCTTCGTCGCCGACCGGCTCGGGACACACCCCCAGGTGGCCGCGCTGAAGGACATCGAGCTCAAGATCTTCTGCGAGAAGAACGGTCTCCTCGATCTGCGCCACGCGCTCGTCGAGACCTACTCGCCGAACCGCGCGCTCCAGGGCCTCGACCAGTTCCGCCGCATGACGGAGGCGCTGATCGACGGGCGCTACGGGCAACCCGCGCTGACCACCGTCGCCCCGGCCGACCAGTGGGGCGCCGCGTTCGCCGCTTTCACGAACGGCTTCCTTGCCGAGGGTCACCCGGCGCCCCAGACGCAGGAGTCGTTCCACGCCGCCGCCCGCGCCCTGCTCGACCGCATCGCCGCGATCGCAGCGGCCGCGGCCGACTGCGACCCGGACGCCGCAGGCGCGCTCTTCCTCGAGAAGACCCCGCATAATCTCCTCGCCCTCCGCTTCCTGGCCCGGCTCACGCCCGACGCACGGTTTCTCCATGTCATGCGCGATCCCCGGTCGATCGCCTGGTCGCTTCTCTCGATGCGCTGGGGCCCGGACGAGCTGCCCGCCGCCGCGCGCTGGGTCGACAGCTACTGCCGCGCATGGCTCGCGGCGGAGGCCGAGGCCGGCCGGCTCGGACTCGGCCTTACCCGGCTTCATATCGAGGACGTCGCCGCCGCGCCCGGGCCCGCCGCCGCCTGGCTCACCGCGCAGCTCGGACTCGATGCGCATCCCGAAATGTTTCGCGGCGCCGACCCGGAGGTGCTGAACCGCGGTGCGATGAAGGCCACTGCAGACGAACGCATCGCGCTCGACACGCGTCTTGGCGACTGGGCTGTCCGATTCGGCTATGACCCCGATCGCGTCGGGCACCGGCTCTGCCCGGCCTTCGCCGACCCAGCCGACCCGACGCCGGCCACACAGCCATCCGGAACCGCCGCCGGATAGCGCATCACCCGGTCAGCGCCGGGCTTGACCCGGCAATCCGGACGCGCGGGCAGGACGCTCGCATTCGGGAGGCCATGATCGATCACGCGCCTGATGCGGCTCCGCAAACCCGGAAGGTACCCTCGGAAGGCGCGCCGGGCGGGCGCTCCCTTGCCGGACGACGTTTTCGGCGGAACGCCCCCCCGGCATGGACTGCCGCCGGCCGACACCTCCCGGCCGCTGGGCGCCCTCCTTTCGCATCGGGCACGGCCAGGGCGCGGCCAGAGCGCCGCGAACCGCCGCTGCTGCCGCCCCCCGGCGCAACATCCGTCACGCCCCGCGACCGCGGCGGCCAGCCGCACTTCCCTCCGTCTCGCCGTGCGCATACAAGGGCCGAAAGCTCCCGCCGGCTTCCGGACCCCGAGGTTCATGCACTTCCGAGAGTTTCCCCTCCTCAACACGCCGAACCTGATGCTCGTGATCCTGCGCGAGGCCGCTGCGGGCGAGACCTCGGTCGACGCCTGCGCCGACCGCCTCGACGCCCTTCTCATGCTCACCCGCGAGCGCCCGCCCTACGGCCGGGCCGAGATCCTGCGGCGCCTCGAGGCGCTCTGCCGCTACCTCGAGGCGGCCCGCATGATCGCCCCGGCAAATAGCGACCGCTTCGCGATCACTCCGCGGGGGCGCGAGGCGCTGGCCGAGCACCCCGGCGGCTTCGACCTCGCCGACCTCATGATCTACCCGGAGTTCGCCGAGTTCATCCGCCGCCTCGCCCGCGCCCGCGAGCAGATGGACCCGCGCGCCCCCGCCTATGACGAGGGATTTGCCGCCTACCGGTCCGGCGCGCGGCTGACCGAAAACCCCTATGCCGGCGACACCGTCGACCACCTCGCCTGGGAGAACGGCTGGTTCGAGGCGCTCGACGAGGACGCGGGCTGAGCCGGCGCGGCGGCTTGCCAAACCGGCCGGGTCTGGCGACCATCGCGCCGAGTCGAGAAGGAGACGCCCGATGACCCTGGCCCCCCGCACGGAGCCGCCCCGTTCCGCCCCACTCCGCAACACGCCCCACTGGGCCGAGCGCGCCGATCTCGCCGCCGCCTTCCGCTGGACCGCGCGGCTCGACATGCACGAGGGCGTTGCCAACCACTTCTCCCTCGCCGTCAGTGAGGACGGCCGCCAGTTCCTGATGAACCCGAACCAGGTCCATTTCAGCCGCATCCGCGCCTCGGACCTCCTCGTGATCGACGCCGACGATCCGGCGACCATGGAGCGCGCCGACGCCCCCGACCCGACCGCCTGGGGCCTTCACGGCACGCTGCACCGGCGCTGTCCGCACGCGCGCTGCGCCATGCACGTCCACTCCTCCCACGCGACCGTGCTGGCGAGCCTCGCCGACTCGCGGCTCCCGCCGATCGACCAGAACGGCGCGATGTTCTTCAACCGCATTGCCATCGACGAGCACTATGGCGGCCTCGCCTTCGAGGAGGAGGCCGAGCGCTGCTGCGCGCTTCTCGCCGACCCGGCCAAGAAGGTGCTCGTGATGGGCAACCACGGGGCTATGGTGATCGGCGAGACGGTCGCTGACACGTTCAACCGCCTCTACTACTTCGAGCGCGCCTGCGAGACCTACATCAAGGCGCTCTGGACCGGGCGCCCGCTCCGGGTCCTGCCCGATGAGATCGCGGAGAAGACGGCGGCGGAGGTCGAGTCCTACCCCGAGCAGGCCGACCGCCATCTCGCCGAGCTTAAGGCGATCCTGGAGGCGGAGGGCTCGGACTACGCCAGCTGAGCCTCGGACCGCCTTCCCGCGTCAGTGCCAACGCGGCCGGGCATTTCAGATGCAACCTTTATCCGTCCGGATCCTGGATGCCCCGGTCAGGCCGGGGCGTGACAGCGACCTTCCGGCCGACTGCTACGGGCACGGCCCGCCACAAACGGCAGGGTCACGCCGCAAACTCATCCTGACTGAACGCCTTGTCGTAATGCGCCTTCTGCCGGCGCGCCGCGATCACCGCGTTGCGCATCAGGATCGCCACCGTCACCGGCCCGACGCCGCCCGGCACCGGCGTGATCCACCCGGCCACGTCGGCGCAGCTGCCGAAGTCGGCGTCGCCGACGATGCGCCCGTCGTCGAGTTGGTTGATGCCGATGTCGATCACCGCCGCCCCCGGCTTGATCATCTCGCCCGTCACCAGCCCCGGCTTGCCGACGGCGACGAAGACGGCGTCCACCCGGCGCGAATGCGTCGCGAGGTTCCGCGTCATGTGGTGGCAGACGGTCACGGTCGCGCCCTCGGCCATCAGCATGAAGGCGATCGGCTTGCCGACGATCTCCGAGTGCCCGATGACGACCACCTCGAGCCCCTTGAGCCCGAGCGGCGTGCGCCGCAGGAGCTCCACCGAGGCCAGCGCCGTGCAGGGCGCGAGATCGAGGTCATTGTAGACGATGTTGCCGATGGACGCGGGATGCATCCCCTCCACGTCCTTCAGGGGGTGGATCGTCATCTGCAGCTCGCGGATCGCTAGATGCCCCGGCACGGGCCGCTGGATGATCACGCCGGTAACGCGCGGGTCAGAGTTCATGGCTCTGAGCGCCGCGATGATCTCGGCGCGGGAGACGTCCGCCGGGAAGGTGCGCTCCTCGAAGGCGATCCCCGCGGCCTCCGCGCGCCGGCGCTGATTGCGGACATAGACGGCGACCGCCTCCTCGTCGCCCACGGTGACCGAGACGAGTCGCGGCTGCCAGCCCTGATCGGCCAGGTCGGACGCCTCGTGCGCGACCCCGTCGAGGATCTCCGACGCTGCGCGCCGGCCTTCGAGGAGCTTGTGTGCATGGGACTCTGTCATGGTCATCGCCTGTTCGGGCCGGGTCAAATCCGGCCCCTTCTCCGTCAAACGCCCCGCGGCTTCGCGCACGGAACCGTCACCCTGAGCGAGGATTCCGCCCTCGCCCGGGTCGGCTGTCGGCGGATGCCGGGGTGCGACAAAAGCACATCGCTGTCTTGTGATATTTCGCCGCGGCACCTAATTCTCGGGTCGCTTGCGAACCCGGCACGCGACCGGGAGGGAGAACGACATGGAGCAGGACTGGATCGCCGGCCTCTTCGGGGGCCTGATGATCGGCACCGCGGCCGCCATGCTGCTGATCCTCAATGGCCGCATCGCGGGGATCAGCGGCATTCTCGGCGGCGCGGTCGAGGGACGGAATCTGCCGGAGGGGCTGGCCTTCCTCGCCGGCCTCGTCGGCGCGCCGGCGCTGCTGGCGCTCGGCGGCGGCGCGCCGGGGATCTCGGTGACGACCTCCGCGCCGCTGCTGCTCGCCGGCGGGCTGCTGGTGGGCTTCGGCACGCGGCTCGGGGCGGGCTGCACCTCCGGTCACGGGGTCTGCGGCATCTCGCGGCTCTCGCCGCGCTCGCTGGTTGCGACCGGCGTGTTCATGGCCGTGGCGGCGGTGGTCGTCTTTCTCATGCGTCACGTCGCGGGAGGGGCCTGAGATGCGTGCCTTCGCCGCCCTCCTCTCCGGCGCCCTCTTCGGGCTCGGTCTGATCGTCTCGGACATGGTCAACCCGGCGCGCGTCCTTGGCTTCCTCGACTTCGCCGCCATATCGACAGGCACGTGGGACCCGACGCTCGCCTTCGTCATGGCGGGCGCGCTGGCGCCGATGGCACTCGCCTGGCGGCTGTCCGCGCGGCGCGCGGAGCCAATCTGCGGCGGCGCATTTCCCGGACCCTCTTCGGGCGAGGTCAATGGCCGCCTGTTCTCGGGCGCCGCCATCTTCGGCGCCGGCTGGGGGCTCGTCGGTTTCTGCCCCGGCCCGGCGCTGGCGGCGCTCGGCAGCGGCAGCGCCGAGGCGGTCGTCTTCACCGCGGCGATGCTGGCCGGGATGATCGTGCATCGCTACGTCACCCGGGCGAGGCAGCTCGCCTGACCCGGTTCGGCTGTAAGCTGTGGTTACAGCACTCTTATAACTCTTATATAAGAGTTGCCCAAACTTAACCCTGCTTCTTAACCGCGCAGCAACCGTCCGCGGCTCAGAAATCCTGGAGCGCGCGGAGGTCGATGGCAGAGAAATACGCCTCCTTGTCCTCGGCACGGGCGTTGCCGCTGACCATTATAAGGATCCGGTTGTCCACCACGGTCTGGAGCTGGCCCTGCTGATCGATCATCACCTTCTGGCGGTTGATCCGCTTCAGCGTGCCCGCTGAGCCCATCAGGGCCGGGTTGCTGAACATCGCCGCCATGGTCGAGACCATCTGGCTGTTGGCGACGATCTGCACCTCGACGTGCTGGCGGTTGCCCTCGCCCTCGGTCACGTAGCTGGCGCTGGCGGTCATCCCCCCGAACGCCGCCGCTCCGCCGCCATCGTCGTCGCGGCGAGTCCAGCCCGGCAGTGGCTCGGGGAGGTAGTCGCCGAGCGTGGCTGCCTTTTTCTGCGCAATCAGCTGGGCGGCGAAGTCGATCTCCTCCTTCGCCAGCGTCAGGTCGCCGGACCGATAGGCCTCGAGCGCGAACTCGAGCGCCTCCTCAACTTCGTCCGCCACGGCGGGCGCGGCTCCCAGCACCAGCGCCACGGCGAGCGGCGCCAGCAGAAAACGCGATCGTTTCATTAGACTGTCCCTCCCTGTTTTCGGCGGGTCCGGTCCCGGACGGTCCGACCCGCACAGCCTACGCTCGCGGATCGGGGACGAATCGGCAAGACTGTATCGTCCATCACTGGCGCGCCGGCAGCGCCGCCCCTAGATTACGCGCTATGAGTCACGCAATGTTCACGGCCGACAGGCCTTACGTCTTCCACATCGAGCTGACCGACAAGTGCAATGCCGGCTGCCCGATGTGCCCGCGCACCGATGCGCTCAACTTCTGCAAGGCAGACCGGACCCGCGTCTCGAACGTCGAGCTCGGCCTCGCCGATTTTCGGGAGCATTTCACCGACGAATTCTGTTCCCGCACGGAGGAAATCGTGTTCGGCGGCGCCTACGGCGACCCGCTGGCGGGATCGGAGCTCCTCGAGATCGTCGAGCACCTGACCGAGCGCGGCGTGCGCCTTGCCGTCTCCACCAACGGTGGCCTGCGCCCGCCACGCTGGTGGACTCGGCTCGGAGAGGCGATGAAAAAGACCGACTCCCGGCTCGAGCTGCACATCGACGGTCTCGCCGACACCAACCACCTCTACCGCGTCAACACGCGCTTCGACCGCATCATGGAGAACGCGCGCGCCTACATCGCCACGGGCGCGCGGGCCGAGTGGCACTTCATCATCTTCCGCCACAACGAGCACCAGATCGAGGAGGCGTTCCGCCTGAGCCGAGAGATGGGCTTCGAGCAATTCACGCTGATCGACACGATTCGCTTCTCCGGCGGCCCGCGCTACGAGTACGTGATGCCCGGTGGCGAGAAGCGCTACCTGGAGCTTCCCACGGTCAAGGCGCGGCAGTTCCGTCGCGTGGGCGAGGGCATCGAATTCGTCGAGGACCCCGAGAACGAGCCCGAGACACCCCACCCCGGCATCAACGGCATCGACTGCAAGTCGGCCGCCTACAACCGCCCCTATATCTCGGCGCACGGACAGGTCTCGGCCTGCTGCTGGGTGACCGGCTCGGACGAGGAGCAGGCGTTCTTCGCCTCCCACTCGCTCGGGCCCGAGCGCTACAACATCCGCAACCGGCCACTCGAGGAAATCCTCCTCGATGAACCTTTCGCCGGTCACTATGCGGCTGCCTGGAGGGCCGACAGCCTCGCCACCTGCCGGCACAAGTGCGGCAAGATGCTGCGCAACAAGCGGAACAGGCTCTGAGGGGGTCGGTGAACGAGACCTGGGACTACATCATCGTCGGGGCCGGTACGGCGGGCTGCCTGCTCGCCAACAGGCTGAGCGAGGATCCCGGCACGCGCGTGCTGTTGCTCGAGGCGGGCGGGCGCGACAACTACCACTGGGTGAAAATCCCCGTCGGCTACCTCTACTGCATCGGCAACCCGCGCACGGACTGGGGCTTCCGGACGCGGGCCGAGCCCGGCCTCGGCGGGCGCGCCATCGCCTATCCGCGCGGGCGAATCCTCGGCGGCTGCTCCTCGATCAACGGCATGATCTACATGCGCGGCCAGGCGCGCGACTATGACCACTGGCGGCAACTGGGCCTGACCGGCTGGGGTTGGGAGGACGTGCTGCCCTATTTCAAGCGCCACGAGGACTACTACGCCGGCCCTGACGAGATGCACGGCGCGGGCGGCGAATGGCGCATCGAGGAGCAGCGACTACGCTGGGACCTGCTCGACGCCTTCGCGGATGCCTGCGAGGCCGCCGGCATCCCGAAGACGGACGATTTCAACCGCGGCGACAATCTCGGCGTCGGCTATTTTCGTGTCAACCAGCGGAAGGGCTGGCGCTGGAATACGGCGCGGGCTTTCCTCGGACCGGCCGAGCGCCGACCCAACCTCCGCATAATCACCAACGCGCAGGCCGAGGGGTTGATCCTGGAGGGCCGCCGCGCCGTGGGCGTCCGCTTCCGTCGCGATGGCGAGTCCCGCGAGGCGCGGGCGGGCGGCACGGTGATCCTCGCCGCTGGCGCTGTCGGCTCGCCGCATCTGCTTCAGCTCTCCGGAATCGGGCCGGGGCAGGTGCTGCAGGAGCATGGCATCGAGGTTGTCCATGACCTGCCCGGGGTCGGCGAGAACCTCCAGGACCACCTGCAGATCCGCTGCGCCTACAGGGTCGAGGGGGTCGAGACGCTGAACGAGCGTGCGCGAAGCCTGTCAGGAAAGGCTGCTATCGCCTTGGAATACCTATTGAAACGCTCCGGGCCAATGTCGATGGCACCGTCGCAGCTCGGCGTCTTCGCGAAGTCGTCCGAGGCGGTCGAGACGCCTGACCTCGAATACCACGTGCAGCCGCTCAGCCTCGAGAAGTTCGGCGAGCCGCTGCACCCCTTCCCCGCCTTCACGGCCTCGGTCTGCCACGTCCGCCCCGAGAGCCGGGGCCATGTCCGGTTGACCTCGCCCGACCCGAATACCCACCCGGAGATCGCGCCCAACTACCTCTCGACCGAGGGCGACCGGCAGGTGGCGGCCAACGCGATCCGGCTTACCCGCCGCATCGTCGCGCAAGAGCCGCTGGCGCGCTTTCGCCCGCAGGAGTTCCGCCCCGGCACGCAGGTCGAGGATGATGACGCAGCCTTGGCGAAGGCGGCGGGCGAGATCGGCACGACGATTTTCCACCCGGTCGGCACGGCGAAAATGGGCGACGACCCGATGGCGGTGGTGGACGGACGGTTGCGCGTTCACGGCATTGAAGGGTTGCGCGTGATCGACGCCTCCGTCATGCCGACCATCACCTCGGGCAACACCAACTCGCCCGTGCTGATGATTGCCGAGAAAGGCGCCGAGATGCTCCACGCGGACGCGCGAACGAAAGTTTGAGCCGGGCATGATCGACATCTATTGCGAGCGCACGGGAATCGCCTTCTGGGCCGAGCCGGTCAACGCCCTGACGAATTTCGCCTTTCTCATCTCGGCCTGGGCCATGTGGCGGCTGGCGCGGCAGGAGGGAACGCTCTCGCCGGGCATCGGGCTGCTGATCGCGGTGACGGCTTCCATTGGCGCGGGCAGCTTCGCCTTTCACACTCTGGCGACGCGCGGCGCGATGCTGACCGACGTGATTCCGATCCTCGTCTTCCAACTCGTCTGGCTCTGGCTCTACGCACGGAAGGTGATCGAGTGGGACCGCATGACCACGCTGGTGGTTGTCGGCGGCTATCTCGCGCTCTCGCTCCTGGTCGTGCGGCTGCCACCCGCGCTGAACGGCTCGATCGGCTACCTGCCGGCGCTGGTGATCCTGCTCGCCATCGGCGCCTATCATGCGCGCGCCGCGCGAGCCGGGCAGTACGAGCTCTTGGCGGCGGGGACGGTGCTGGCGATCTCGCTCAGCTTCCGCACCGTGGACCGGGAGGTGTGCGAGGCCTTTCCGTTGGGCACGCATTTCGTATGGCACCTGCTGAACGGGCTGGTGCTCTACCTGGCGGCGCGACCCATCATACTTCGCGCGAAGCTTGAACCAAAGGAATTAACGAGCTAGCTGACGGGCGATAATCAGCTTCTGTATGTCGTTCGTGCCCTCATAGATCTGGCAGACTTTCTGATCGCGGTACATGCGCTCGACCTCGTAGTCCGAGAGGTAGCCGTAGCCGCCAAGCACCTGAATCGCCTCTGACGTGATGCGCTCAGCTGCCTCGGCGCAATAGAGCTTGGCCATGCACGCCTCCTTGAGGCAGGGCTGGCCGGCGTCCTTCATCGCCGCGGCGCTGAGAACGAGCTGGCGGGAGGCCTCGAGTTGCGTCGCCATCTCGGAGAGGCGGAACTGCACGGCCTGGAGGTCGAAGATCGGGCTGCCGAAGGCCGTGCGCTCCCTGGCGTAGGCCAGCGCCCGCTCGAAAGCCGCCTGGGCGAGGCCGGTGGCCTGGGCCGCGATGCCGATGCGCCCCGCCTCGAGCGAAGAGAGGGCAATGGCATAGCCCTGCCCCTCCTCCCCGATCAGGTCCTCGAAAGGGACCTTCATGTCCTCGAAGGCCAGCGCGCAGGAATCGGAGGCCTTCTGGCCGAGCTTCTCCTCGACGCGGACGACGCTGAAGCCGGGCGTGTCGTTGGCGACGACGAAGCAGGAGATGCCCTTCTTGCCCTTCTCGGCGTCGGTGACGGCGAAGAGGACGGTGGTTTTGCCGATGCGGGCCGAGGAGATGAATTGCTTCGCGCCGTTGACGACGTAGCCGTCATTGGCGCGCGTGGCGCGGGTCCTTAGCGCGGAGGCGTCGGAGCCCGCCTGCGGCTCGGTGAGCGCGAAAGAGCCGATCTGGCGCCCCTCGGCCAGCGGGCGGAGCCACTTCTCCTTCTGCTCGGGGCTGGCGAACTTGTCGAGCACGGCGCAGACCGGGGCGTTGTGGACGGACACCATGGTGGAGACCGAGCCGTCGCCCGCGGCGATCTCGATCATGGCGAGCGCGTAGGAGACGTAGTCGGCCCCCGCCCCGCCCCAGTCCGGATCGATAGTCATGCCGAGAAAGCCGAGCTCGGCCAGCTCCGCGACGATCTCGGGCTCGATCTCGCCGGCCTTTTCCCGCTCGTGCGCCTTCGGCGCGAGCCGTTCCTGCGCGAAGGTCCGCGCCATGTCGCGGATCATCGCCTGCTCTTCGGTGAGCATCACTCCTTGTCCGCCACCGGGCCGCCGGACTCCTTCCAGCCTTTGAACCCGTCGTCGATGTGGGAGACCTTATCGAGTCCCATTTCCTGCGCCGCCTTCGCGGCGAGTGCCGAGCGCCAGCCCGAGGCGCAGTAGAAGACGAAGCGGTTGCCGGACTGGAACTGCGGCTTTGCGTAAGGTGACTCGGGGTCGATCCAGAACTCGAGCATCCCCCGCGGGCAGTGGAACGCGCCCGGGACCATGCCGTCGCGCTGGAGCTCGCGGACGTCCCGGAGATCGACGAAGGTGACGTCCTCGCGGCCGTGGAGCGATTGGGCGTCCTTGCCCGGCATGTGATCGACCTCTTCGTTGGCCTCGGCGACCATGTCTTTGACGTGTTTCATGTTCAGATCCTTTCGATTGCGACTGCCGTGCCCTCACCGCCGCCGATACAGAGCGAGGCGATGCCACGCCTGGTGCCGCGCGCCTCCATTGCGTGCAGCAGGGTCACGATGATGCGGGCCCCGCTCGCGCCGATGGGGTGGCCGAGGGCGCAGGCGCCGCCGTTGACGTTGAGCCTCTCGCGCGGAATTCCGATCTCGGCCATGGCGGCCATCGGGACGACGGCGAAGGCCTCGTTGACCTCCCAGAGG
>JBEPXW010000022.1:0-11940 GCA_041641715.1 Pseudomonadota bacterium | reverse complement strand
GCCGCTGGCTCGGCTCGCTCGAGGGTTATCTGCTCGGCAGCGTCTCGCACAAAGTGACGGGCCTCGCCGAGATGCCGGTGCTGGTCGTCTGAGACCCTCCGCGGCGGCGCCGCCGGCCGTGTCATTCCCTTTCGGCGAAGGTGGTCGGAAAAATGGAAGTCCGCCGCGTCGACGCCAGCATGCTCCCGCCGGTGCTCGCGGCCGGCACGCCTGTGCGTCTCGAGGACGCCGGCACCGTGCCGCGCGTCGGCTTCGTCCTGCTGGCGACGGACCTGACGACCGAGCGCGACGCCGCCAGGCTGCTCGGCCCCGCCGGCATCGCCTTCCATGCCGGCCGCGTCGCCTTCGAGAATCCGACCACGCCGGTCAACCTGCGCCGCATGGCGCCGCGCCTGACCGAGGCGACGACCCTGCTGGCGCCTGGCACCGGGCTGGCGGCCGTCTGTTTCAGCTGCACCACGGGCACGATCGAAATCGGGGCCGAGGCGGTTGCGGCCGCGATCCGCGCGGTCCACCCGGAGGTGCCGGTCGTGACCCCGCCGCAGGCCGCGCTCGCCGCCTTCCATGCGCTGGGCGCGGGCAGCGTTGCGCTGCTCACGCCGTACCTCGCCGAGACGACGCAGCCGATCGTGTCGTACTTCACCGAGCTCGGCGTCGACGTCGTGGCGGCGCGCTGCCTCGAACTCGCCGACGACCGCGACATGGCCCGCGTTGCCCGCGAGAGCATCGTGGCAGCCGCGGTTGAGGCCGATCACCCCTCTGCCGAGGCGCTTTTCATCTCCTGCACCGCCCTGCCGGCGCTGGAGGTCCTCGCGGAGATCGAGTCGCGGATCGGCAAGCCGGTCGTCTCGTCGAACCAGGCCTGCCTCTGGCAGCTGTCCGGCTACGCGGGCCGTGCCGTGGCGAGCACTGGCTACGGGCGTCTCCTCGAGCTGCCGCATTTCGACCGCTCGCGGCAGACCGCGTCGCCGGACGCCGAGGGAAATCGGTGACCGGGCGGGCAAGGGCCCCGGCGGCAAAGCCCGTTCGATCGGCTGCCGGCGCCGGGCGCATCATCGAGACAGAGGCCGACATCCGGGAGGGGTGCGGGTGGCTCGCGGCGGCGGAGCCCCGTTTCGCGCACGCTCTCGAGCTTTCCGGCACACCGCCTCTTCGCCGCCGCGAGGGCGGCTTTCCGGCGCTGCTTCGCACGATTTGCGCGCAGCAGCTCTCGGTGGCGGCGGCGGATTCGGTCTGGCGGCGGCTTTGCGAGAAGGGCGCGCATGAGGCCGACGTCCTTGCGCGCCTGTCCGAGGAGGAGCTTCGGAGTTGCGGCCTCTCGCGCCCGAAGATCCGCTACGCGCGCGCGATCGCGGAGGCGGAGATCGACTATGACGGTCTCGTGCACCTGCCCGAGGACGAGGCGATCAACACGTTGACCCGCCTTCCCGGGATCGGCGTCTGGACGGCGGAGATCTACTTGTTGTTCTCGGTCGGCCGGGCGGACGTGTTCGCCCCCGGCGACCTCGCGCTGCAGGAGTCCGTCCGCCTCCTCTTCGACCTCCGCAAGCGTCCCGAGGAGAAGGCGCTGCGCCGGCGCGCGCGGCGCTGGTCGCCCTGGCGGGGCGTTGCGGCGCGCCTGCTCTGGTCCTATTACAGGGTCGCCAAGCAGCGTGAAGGCATCGTGGAGTAGCTCGCGGATGGCCAGTCTCAGCGGACACCGGGCGGCGCCCCGCTCGGGGCGGACGAAATCCCTCGTGATCCTGCTCCATGGCTATGGCGCGGACGGCAACGACCTGTTCGGCCTCGCCGGCCCGTTGTCCGAGCACATGCCGGACTCGGCGTTCCGGGCGCCGAACGCGCCGGAGCGCTCGCGTGTGAACCCGATGGGCTGTCAGTGGTTCCCGATCCCGTGGCTCGACGGCAGCTCGGAGGCGGAGCGCGTGACCAGCCTGCGCCGCTCGGCCGGCCTCCTCGACGGCTACATCACCGAAGCGATGGACGAGGAGGGCGTGGCGCCGGGCCAGACGGCGCTGCTCGGCTTCAGCCAGGGCACCATCATGAGCCTCTACGTGGCGCCGCGCCGCGCCGAGGCGCTCGCCTGCATCGTCGGCTTCTCGGGCCGCCTGATCGAGGGGGAGGCGCTGAAGCGGGAGGCCCGCTCGAAGCCGCCGGTGCTGCTCGTCCACGGCGACCGCGACGAGATGATCCCGGTCGAGGCGCTAGAGGAGGCGCGGACCGGCCTGGCCGCGGCGGGGTTTTCCGTCCGCTGGCACGTCAGTCACGGCCTCGGCCACGGCATAGATCCGGAGGGGCTGGGGCTGGCGCTGGCTTTTCTTCGCGAGCATTTGGGGATAAACGGGAAATGACCCGGAGGAAGCCCGAGGGGACCGGCCGGCTGTAACAGCTTCGTCGCATCCCCGTGCTAAGCGGTTTCCAGCGGCGCGGTGTCGCGTATGTAGAGGCTTGATCCTGCGATGCCGCGAGATATAGTGGATTCGCTCGGGCGCTGTCGCTCAACTTCCCGCCGCAGCGCCCGCATGTGAAGGAGACATGACGGGCGGACGGCATGGACGCGACCTTTGCCACAACCTTCGTCAGACAGCCGGCCGGGCTCCGCGACAATCCGGCCTTGGTGCTGAATGCCGACTACCGCCCGCTGTCGTATTTCCCCCTTTCGCTCTGGCCCTGGCAGGAGGCGATCAAGGCGGTCTTCCTCGACCGCGTCGTTACCGTCGCCGAGTACGACACCGTCGTGCACAGCCCGTCGACAGAGATGCGGCTTCCCTCGGTGGTGGTCCTGCGGGAGTATATCAAGCCGGCGCGTTACCCGGCCTTCACGCGGTTCAACCTGTTCCTCCGCGACGAGTTCACCTGCCAGTACTGCGGGTCTCGCGGGGATCTGACCTTCGACCACGTCTTGCCGCGCTCGCGCGGCGGGCGGACGACCTGGGAGAACGTGGTCGCCGCCTGCAACCGGTGCAACCTGCGCAAGGCCAACCTGACGCTCCGCGAGGCGGGGATGGCGCTTCAGCGCACGGTCCGCCGGCCCGAGGCGATCGAGCTGCAGAACAAGGGGCGGAAGTTCCCGCCGAACTACCTGCACGAGAGCTGGCTCGACTTCCTCTACTGGGACGCCGAGCTGGAGTCCTGACGCCGCCCGCCCGCAAGGGCCAGCACCCAGAGCCCCGCGAGCCCCAGTGATGCGGCGGCGTTCCAAGACGCCATGCTGAGGCCGAGGAACTCCCATGCCACCTCGTCGCAGCGCACCAGCGGCGCGCTCATGATCTCCGCCATGAGCTGATCGGTGGAGAGGTCGCCTACATTGGTGGCGGCGCTGCAGGTATCGGGGCCGGGCCACCAGCCGCGCTCGATGCCGGTGTGGTAGACGGCGAGGCCGGCGTTGCCGACCATCGCCAGCGCGCCGAGCGCGGCGAGCGGGCGGAGTAACCGCGCCAGCACCGTCGCGCCGAGCGCCCCGGCGAGCACCCCGGCGACGTGCGGCCAGCGCTGCCAGATGCAGAGCGGGCAGGGCGCAAGCCCGCCGACGAACTGGAAGACCAGCGCCGCGGCCAGCAGCGCGGCCGAGCCGGTCGCGGCGAGCAGCGCAAAGGCGCGTGGAGATAGCATCATAGGACATACCTCGCGACGATGAACCCGCCGAAGAGGAGGGTCATGAAGACGGTTGTGACCAGCCCGAGCCGGTGCTCGATGAAGGCACGGATCGGCGGCCCGAACTTCCAGAGAAGGGCGGCGACGAGAAAGAACCGCCCGGCGCGCGCCAGCGCCGAGGCGACGCAGAAGACGAGAAAGTCGAGGCCCGTGAGGCCCGAGAGGATCGTGATGACCTTGTAGGGGAAAGGCGTCACCCCGGCGATCAGGACGGCCCAGGCGCCCCAGTCGTTGTACGCGCTGCGGAACTCGGCGAACTTCGCCGTGTAGCCGTAGAACGCCAGGATTGGCTCGCCGACCGCCCCGTAGAAGAAGGCGCCGATGGCGTAGCCCAGCATCCCGCCCAGCACGGACGCCACGGTGCAGACGGTGGCGATGAGAAACGCGCGATGCGGCGCCGCGATGATCATCGGGATCATCAGCACATCGGGCGGGATGGGAAAGACCGAGCTTTCGACGAAACTGACAGCGGCGAGGACCCAGAGCGCGTCACGGCGCTCCGCCAGGGCGATGGTCCAGTGGTAGAGGCCGCGCAGCATCGAGGCCCGATAGCAGGCGCCGTGAATCCTGTCCAGCGCCTCGGCGACGGGCAGCTGCCCCTTGCGCCGCGCACCGGCGGCACTAAGATGCGCGCGAGGGCCCGGATGGCGGAAATGGTAGACGCAGCGGACTCAAAATCCGCCGGTGGCAACACCTTGCCGGTTCGAGTCCGGCTCCGGGCACCATCCTGACATCAAGGTCTTTTCCCGCCTCTTCGTGCCTCGGAAATCTCCGGCGCGCAACGGCAGGGCAAACAGCGGCACTGAGACAGGCTGATCCGCGCACGATCAGCCGATTGGAAAGGTCCTCACCTTGGGGCGGGGACCAATGTCGGTTCTGCGACTGCACCTGGCTTGGGGGCCGTCCCGACCATCGGGATCGGCCCGGTTGCACGCGCATGAGGCAACGCCGCGCACCGTGCGTCCTCGTCCTCACTCTGGATGAGTGACGGATGCACCCTCCTGCGACAGCTTGGCGGACGTGCGGTCAGAACTTTCAGAGTCGGCAGCCGGATTCATCCAGACACCGTTCACCCTGCAACGCGTCGCCTCGGCAGACGTCTCCTCGGTGTCGCGTGGAGTGATGACAACCGCGTAGCGGCGGCACCAATGGCCGGTGACGCTCTTCCAGGTGCGAAGGGGCGTAACCTCGATCGTGGTTCCCCCCAGTTCCGCCGTCGCTCCGGAGCCGCTGACCAGGTTCTCTAGCGCATACTGGACGGTCGCCGAGATGACGGGCTCCGTGCGCGCGTCCCAATCAAGCGCGCCTGCGATCAGTGCGGCAGCGCCCAAGCTGGTTGCCAACGACAACATCTAGCCGCTTGCCCACATGCGCTCCGGCTCTTCGAAGCTTCCCAGCAGAAGGGGATCGAAGTCTGCATCGGCGCCCGGTTTCGCATTCGGGGCATGCGCCGTCCGGAGAAATTCGTCCACCTTGGCGAGTTCGGCCAATAGGCGAGCGCGATACTCCGCGGCACTCTGCAAGTACGCAGGGAAGGCGACGATGTTACCGCCATTCTCCATCTCGACCTCCATCCGACTCTCGTGGGCGCGAAGCCGGGGGCGAAGCCTCGTGCCACACAGCGCTTCTCTCCATCGGCCGCCCAGAAGGACCACTGAGCGGCCGAACCGTGCCAGGCGGTCTGAAGTCGACCGTTGACCCTACGAATAACCCCATCCGTGCGGGCGGCGCTGTACATGTTTGTACAGGGTGGGCGGGGCGAGGCCGTCACTTGGGGGACTCGGCCAGGGAACATGCGGACCCGGCTCGGTTCATTTGGAAAGGCCAAGAGACTCCGTCGAGCGGACTTGAAATCCGCCGGTGGCTACACCGTGCCGGTCCAAGTCCAACACGGTCCACCATTCTGACACTTTCCGTTGGGCGGGAGAGGATTCACGCAGCCTAACCGCGAAAGATTCCGGGCGCCCCCGTGTTATCGGAGTGGACGGGCGCCCCGTGTTGTGTATGCCGAGCCCGCCCTCCCGAAGCGAAAGCCCTCGCCGTCCCCCCGGCGGGGGCTTTTCCGTTGTACGCACCGGTCCCGGTCCGATCGTCGCCGCCGCCCGGAGCAGGCGAGGGTGACGACGCCTCACCCCTCCGCGGCCAGCGCGTGCAGCCGGAGCCGGGCGATGCGGTGGACCTGGTCCAGCGCCTCGCGGAACTCGGTGGCGCGGTCGTTCTCCAGGCGGTGGCGGAACGTCTCGAGGATCTGCGCCCGGTTGTGCCCCCGGACCGCGATGATGAAGGGGAAGGCGAACCGGGCCTTGTATGCCGTGTTCAGGCGCCGGAACGCGTCGAACTCCTCGGGCGTGCACCTGTCGAGGCCGGCGCCTGCCTGCTCGGAGCTCGACTCGGGCGTAAGGTCCCCGGCGACGTCCAGCTTTCCGGCGAGGTCCGGGTGCGCGCGGACCAGGGCGAGCTGCGCCGCCTCGCCCGCCGCCTCGACCTCCGCCGCCATGGCGTCGGCGAGCGCCTCGGCCTCGTCCGAGACCCGGCCGGCGTCCCAGACCGCCGCCGCGATCCAGGGGCTGTGCTCGTAGACGCCGCCATAGCGCGCCAGGAAGCCCTCGCGGTCGAGGTTGCTGGGAGGATGCTTGGCGAAGCGGGTCATAACGCCTCCGCTCGACAGGGGTTTCGGCGCGCGGCCCGGCCGGGCCGCGGCGATTGTCAGGCCAGGGTATGCCACGGCGATCCCGCACGCATTTTCAATTTTTCATTGATGACACTTGCCCGCTTTTTCACGATTATCCCGCCCGGCGCGGGTGTAGGGTCGCTGCCGGCACCACGCTCGGACCGGGAATCGCGGGGCACCCATGACGGCCATGATCCAGGACTGGCTCAGCCTCTTCCTGCGCTGGGCACATATCGTCGCGGCGATCGGCTGGATCGGCTCGTCCTTCTACTTCATGTGGCTCGACTCGAGCCTGAAGCGCGCCGCGAACATGCCCGAGGGCGTCAAGGGCGAGAGCTGGTCGGTGCATGGCGGCGGCTTCTACCGCGTGCAGAAATACGCGGTGGCGCCGGCCGAGATGCCGGAGGAGCTGCACTGGTTCAAGTGGGAGAGCTACCTCACCTGGCTGAGCGGCTTCGTGCTCATGGGCGTCACCTATTACTGGAGCGCGTCGAGCTACCTCCTGAACCCGGCCGTCGCGGAGCTTGCGCCTTGGCAGGGGATCGCGCTCTCGGTCGCCGGGCTGGCGCTCGGATGGGTGTTCTACGACCGGCTCTGCAAGTCGCCGCTCAAGCGGAACCCGTCGGTGATGTTCGCGATGCTGTTCGCCGCCATCGTCGCGGCGTCGTTTGCCTACGGCCAGGTTTTCTCGGGCCGCGCGGCGTTTCTGCAGACCGGCGCGATGATCGCGACGCTGATGACCGGCAACGTGTTCTTCGTGATCATCCCGAACCAGAAGGTCGTCGTCGCCGATCTCAAGGCCGGCCGGACGCCGGACCCGGAATACGGCGAGATCGCGAAGCTGCGTTCGACGCACAACAACTACCTGACGCTGCCGGTCATCCTGCTGATGATCTCGAACCACTACCCGATGACCTTCGGCCACGAGTGGAACTGGGCGATCGTCGCCTTCGTGCTGGGCATCGGCGCCGTCGTCCGAGACTGGTTCAACCGCTTCGAGGCCGGTGAGACCGGGGTCGGCATCCAGTGGCAGTGGCCGGCGACGGTCGGGCTGGCGGCGGCGTTGATCGCGCTGAGCTCGTGGGAGCCGGGGGCCGACGGGAGCGGCCGGGCGGCTGTCGGCGAGACGGTCACCACGGGCGAGGCCTTCGCCATCGTCGAGGCGCGCTGCGCCTCCTGCCACTCCGAGACGCCGAGCCACGAGGGCTTCGACGCGCCGCCCGGCGGGATCGCCTTCGACACCGCCGAGGCGCTCAAGACCCATGCGAGCAAGGTCCACGCCCAGACGGTGCTGACGGAGGCCATGCCGCTCGGCAACGTCACCGGAATGACCGAGGAGGAGCGCGCGCGACTCGGGGCGTGGGTCCGGGCGGGAATGCCCGACGAGTGAGCGCGGCGCCGGCGAGGGCAGGGGATGTACGCCGTCGATGACATGACCATCTTCGTCCGCGTCGTCGAGCGGGGCAGCCTCTCGGCGGCGGGGCGCGAGCTCCGGCTCTCGCCGGCGGTGGTCTCGGCGCGGATCACCAAGCTCGAGGCGCGGCTCGGGGTGCGGCTCCTGAACCGGACCACGCGCACGGTGAACCCGACCGAGGAGGGGCGGCTCTACTACGAGCACTGCCTGCGCATCCTCGCCGAGATCGCGGAGGTCGAGAGGAAGCTCGCCGAGAAGAAGGAGAGCCCGTCCGGCGTTCTCCGCGTCTCGGCGCCGACGGTGATGGGCCGGCGCTGGATCGCGCCGATGGTGCCCGCCTTCCGCGAGACCTATCCGGAGATCGAGGTGCGGCTCCAGCTCACCGACCGCGTGGTGGACCTCGTCGACGAGCAGGTGGATGTCGCCGTCCGGCGCGGCTACCTGCAGGACAGCTCGCTGATCGTGCGGCGCGTCGCACCCGACTTCCGGGTAGCCTGCGCGAGCCCCGACTACCTCGCCCGGCGCGGCACGCCGGAGACGCCCGCGGACCTCAAGCACCACGACTGCCTGCTGCTGCGCTTCCCCGGCTCGCGGCGCTACCAGTGGCAGTTCATGGAGGACGGGGCGGCGCAGAACTTCGCCGTCTCGGGGCCGGTCGACTCCAACAGCTCCCACGTGCTGATCGACTGGGCGCTGGCAGGCGAGGGGATCGTGATGAAGTCGGTCTGGGACCTCGCGGACGAGATCGAGGCGGGCAGCCTCGTGCCCGTTCTCGCCGCCCACAGCCCGCGCGACCTCGCGATCCACGCGCTCGCGCCGCCGCACCGGATGCAGCCGCCGAAGACGCGCGCCTTCATCGGCTTTCTCGCCGAGCGCCTGCCAAAGCTGCCGCCGGCGAAGCTCGGCAAGCGGCTCGAAGCCGAGCTGGCGTGAGGGCGGCGGAGGGGCGTCCAAATTTGGACGGTATGCTAACGCATTGAAATATATCGTTTTATCGAATAAGCCGTTTTCTGGACGCGCCGCGTTTTTCGGGTGAATGCCGCCTTTCAGACCGTCATTGCCGGGCTTGACCCGGCAATCCAGTTTTGGCTGCTCGGTATGGACTCTGGATGCCCCGCTCGAGGCCGGGCAGCACGCGTGTGTCGGGCGCCACCCTCACCCGGCCAGCGCCGCGTCGACCCGCTCGCACCAGCGCGCCTTCTCCTCGTCCGCGAGGAACGAGCCGGTGAAGCTGTTGCGGGCGAGGAGCGCGATGTCGTCGTCGGCCAGGTGCAGCGCCGTCGCCACGGCCGCGAAGTTGGCGTTCATGTAGCCGCCGAAATAGGCCGGGTCGTCCGAGTTCACCGTGACGGAGATCCCGGCGTCCATCATCCGGCGGACCGGGCTCTGCTCCATCCGGTCGATCACCTTGAGGGCGGTGTTCGAGAGCGGGCAGACCGTCAGCGTGAGGCCGCGCCGGGCGATCTCGGCGACGAGCTCGGGATCCTCCATGGCGCGGTTGCCGTGGTCGATGCGGTCGACGCGGATGTCCCAAAGCGCCTCGCGGACGTATTCGGGCGGGCCTTCCTCGCCGGCGTGGCAGCAGAGCAGGAGGCCCATCTCGCGGCACCGCTCGAACAGGCGGGCGAACTTCTGGGGCGGGTTGCCCTTCTCGGCGCTGTCGAGGCCGACGCCGATGAAGCGGTCGAGCCAGGGCTCGGCCTCGCGCAGCGTCTGAAATCCTTCCTCTTCGGATAGATGGCGCAGGAAGCTCATAATCAGCTTCCAGCTGATGCCGTGGCGCTTCTCGCCGTCCTCGAGCCCGGCGAGGATGCCTTTCGCGACCACGTCGAAGGGCACCCCGCGGGTGGTGTGGCCCTGCGGGTCGAAGAAGATCTCGACATGGGTCACGTTGTCGGCGGCGCAGCGGTCGAGATAGGCGCGGGTGACGTCGAAGAAGTCCTCCTCGTCATGGAGCACCGCCATGCCCTGGTAGTAGAGGTCAAGGAACTCCTGCAGGTTGCTGAAGTCGTAGGCCTTTCTGAGCTCCTCGACGCTCCGGTAGGGGATCTCGACGCGGTTCTTGGCGGCCTTCTCGAACAGGAACTCGGGCTCGATGGTGCCCTCGATGTGCAGGTGCAGCTCGGCCTTCGGCAGGCGTTGGATCAGCTCCTTCATCGGGCTCCTCCGGCGGTCATGCGGAATCGGTTCTCTCGTGGGCCACCCTGCCACCGGAGATAGTCGTTTGCACGGCCCGGTCATCGGCGAGGACGATCAGGGCGAAGAGGGTCTCGGCAGTAGTTTCCGCGCGCCCGACCCGGTGGCGGAGGAGGGGCGTGGACTTGAGGTCGAGCACCACGGCGTCGGCCTCGAGCCCGGGCGCGAGGTTGCCGACCCGGTCGCCGAGGCCGAGCGCGGCGGCAGCGCCGGCGGTCGCCAGCCACCAGAGATGCACCGGTCCGAGCGTGACGCCGCGGCGCTGGGCGATCTCGTAGGCCGCCTTCATGGTGTGGAACAAGGAGAAGCTCGAGCCCCCGCCCACGTCCGTCGCGAGGCCGACGCGCACGCCCGCCGCCGCGAGTCCGGCCACGTCGCACTCGCCCGAGCCGAGGAAATGGTTCGAGGTCGGGCAGTGGGCGACGGCCGCGCCCGCCTCGACCAGCCGCGCCCGCTCGCGCCCGGTCAGGTGGATGGCGTGGCCGAAGATCGCGCCGGGGCCGAGGAGGCCGTGGCGCTCATAGACGCCGAGATAGTCGGGGCAGTCGGGAAAAAGCTCGGACACCCAGCGGATCTCGCTCGTGTTCTCCGCGAGGTGGGTCTGCATGACGCAGTCCGGGTGCTCGGCCCAGAGCGCGCCCGCCGCGGCGAGCTGCGCCGGGGTCGAGGTGGGCGCGAACCGCGGCGTGACCGCGTAAGACGCGCGGCCCTTGCCATGCCAGCGGGCCATCAGGGCCCTGGAGTCGTCATAGGCGGTCTCGGCCGTGTCGCGCAGGTTCTCCGGCGCGTTCCGGTCCATCATGACCTTGCCGCCCACGGCGCGCAGGCCGCGCCGCTCGGCCTCGGCGAAGTAGGCGTCCACGCTCTCGGGATGGATGGTGCAGAAGGAGGCGGTGGTGGTGACGCCGTTCCTCAGCGTCTCGTCGAAGAAGGCGCGGGCGGCGGCCTCGGCGTAATCCGGGTCGCCGAAGCGAGCCTCCTCGGGGAAGGTGTAGGTGTTCAGCCATTCAATGAGCTGCGTGCCGTGCGAGGCGATGACGCCGGTCTGGGGGTAGTGCACGTGGCAGTCCACAAAGCCCGGGGCGATCAGGCCGTCGGTCCGGGTGATCCGCGCGTCCGGATGGGCGGCGAGCACGCGGTCGGCAGGACCGGCGTCGAGGATGCGGCCGTGGCGCATGGCGAGCGCGCCGTCCTCCTCCCAGGCGAGCGCCGCCTCCGCACCGGCCTCGAACGGGTCGGCCGCGAAGCGCATCAGGCGCCCGCGCAGGATAGTGGTGTCACTCATGCCCGTTTCTCTTGATCTTTCAGGCGGTTTCGCGCGTTTTTTGGGACGCGATGGCAGTGTCGGCCTGGAGGAGCTGGATCGCCACGGCGGCCGCGATCACCTCGGGCCGCTTGTCCTTCACGCCGGGCACGCCGATCGGGCAGACGAGGCGGGCCAGCCGGGCCTCGGGAATGCCGCGCTCGCGCAGCCTGCGGAGGAAGGTGGCCTTCTTGGTCGCCGAGCCGATCAGGCCGAGATAGCCGAAGTCGCCCCGCGCCATGACCGCCGAGACGATCTCGAGGTCGAGCGCGTGGCTGTGGGTCAACACGACGTGGAGAGCGTCCGTCGGCGCGCCCTCGGCCTCCGCCTCGGGGAGCGGCGTGGCAACGGTCTCGACGCCCGCGGGCGGATCGGGCGGGAAGGGATCGGGCCGCGCGTCCACCCAGCGAAGGGCGAAGGGCAGGGGGGCGAGGGCACGCACCAGCGCCCGGCCGACATGGCCGGCGCCGTAGACGATGACCGGGCGCGGCGCCGCCTCGTCGGGAAGGGCCGGCCCGTCCTCCCAGAGGGGCAGCGGCCCCTTGGTGGCGCGCAGGCCGTCGAGGTCCGCCGCCCGGAACAGGCGGAAGGCGAGGCGCAGGTGCCCGCCGCAGCACTGGTCGAGCGCCGGGCCGAGGGGGATGTCGATGAGCGCCTCCGCCGGGGCGGTGCCCTCCAGCATCTCGCGTGCCCGCGCCCCGGCCC
>JBEPXW010000021.1:0-12022 GCA_041641715.1 Pseudomonadota bacterium | reverse complement strand
GTGCCCGCCGAAGGGGTCGATCTTGTAGCCGGTGACGTTCTTCTGCATCGGCATGAACACGATCGAGTGCGCGATGGTCGCCCAGGGCGCCTGGTTCTTCATCACCAGCTGGGCGGCCTCGTAGAGCTTCGTGCGCTGCTCGACGTCCGAGGTCACCTTGGCCTTCTCGATCAGGTTCTGGAACGGCTCGTAGCACCAGTTGGCGCGGTTGGAGCCGCCGACCGCGTCGCAGCCGAGCAGCACGGCGAGGAAGTTGTCCGGGTCGCCGTTGTCGCCGGTCCAGCCGAGCAGGATCGCGCCGTCCCGATCGACGTCCTTCGAGCGCGCGAGGTACTCGCCCCACTCGTAGGAGACGATCTCGGACTCGACGCCAACCTCGGCGAAGTCGGCCTGGATCAGCTCGGCCATGCGCCGGGCGTTGGGGTTGTAGGGCCGCTGCACCGGCATCGCCCAGATCTTCATCGAGAGGTCCTCGACGCCGGCCTCGGCGAGGAGCTTGCGCGCCGCCTCGGGCGAGTAGACGTCGTCGACGGTCGACTCGTTGTAGGACCAGATGGTCGGCGGGATCGGGTTCTTCGCCACGCGGCCCGCGCCCTGGAACACGGCGTCGATGATCGCCTCCTTGTTGATCGCCATGTTCAGCGCCTTGCGGACCTTCGGGTTGTCGAAGGGCTCCTGCTGGGTGTTGTAGGCGAGGTAGCCGACGTTCAGCCCCTCCTGCTCGAGGAGCTTGAGCTGGTCATCCGCCCGGATCGCGTCGAGATCGGCCGGGTTCGGATAGGGCATGACGTGGCACTCGCCCGCCTGCAGCTTCTGCAGCCGCACCGAGTTGTCGGGCGTGATGGCGAAGACGAGGTTGTCGATCGCCGCCGCGCCGTCCCAGTAGTCGGGGTGCGCCTTGTAGCGGATCACCGCGTCCTTCTGGTAGTCGACGAGCTGGAACGGCCCCGTCCCCACCGGATCGAGGTCGATCTGCTCGGGCGTGCCAGCCTCGCGCATCTGCTCGGCATACTCGGCCGACATGATCGAGGCGAAGTCCATCGCCAGGTTCGCGATCATCGGCGCCTCGGGGCGCGTCAGGACGAACTTCACGGTCATGTCGTCGACCTTCTCGACGTCCGCCAGCAGGTCCGGCATCGACATGGCGTTGAAGTACTCGTAGGTGCCGCCCGAGAGATCGTGATCCGGATGACCCTCCTCGAGCTGGCGGTTGAACGAGTAGAGCACGTCGTCGGCGTTGAAGTCGCGGGAGGGAGTGAAGTTGTCCTTGGTGTGGAACTTCACACCCTCGCGCAGGTGGAAGGTGTACTCCAGCCCGTCGTCCGAGACCTCCCACTCCTCGGCCAAGGCCGGCTTGATCTCGGTGGTGCCCGGCCTGAACTCGACCAGCCGGTTGAAGATCGCGCGCGACGAGGCGTCGAAGGTGGTGCCCGACGTATAGAGCGACGGGTTGAAGCCCTCGGGCGAGCCCTCGGAGCAATAGACGAGAGTCTGCGCCTGGGCGCTGCCGGCGATCAGCCCGATCGCCGCCGCGGCTATCAGAAACCTTTTCATCGTTCCTCCCCATAACGTTTGATGAGCCCCGGACAGTATCCGGGCCCGTGTGGATTGACCAATCAATTATGGGTGGGTGCCTGCAAGGCCGCCGGCGAAAATCGTCAGAGCCACCGCTCGACGGTGTAGACGCCCGGGTCGGCGGCCGAGCGCCGCGCGGAGAAGCCGAGGTCCGAGACGAGGCGCAGCATCGGCCGGTTGTCCGCCAGCACCTCCCCCGTCATCAACTCGACCCCGTGCGCCCGGGCCGCCTGCATAAGCGCCTTCATGAGCCGCGTGCCGACGCCCTTGTTCTGCGCCTCGTCGCCGACGACAATGGCGAACTCGCAGGAGCGCTCGTCCGGGTTGATGACGTAGCGCGCGACGCCGATCTGGCGGGTCTGCTTTCGCTCGCGCAGCAGCGCCACCAGCGCCATCTCGCGGTCGTAGTCGATGTTGGTGAAGCGGGCGAGCATCTCGGGCGTCAGCTCGTTCAGCGCGCGCATGAAGCGGAAGCGCTTGGCCTCGGCCGAGAGGCCGCGCACGAAGGCCTGCTCGCTCTCGGCGTCCTCGGGCCGGATCGGGCGGATGACGAGCTCGGTGCCGTCGGCGAGGAAGGTGCTCTGCTCGAGGCCCTTCGGGTAGGGCGTGATGGCCATGTGGGCGTAGGGCCGCGGCAGCGCGGGGGGCCGGCGCACGCGGATGCGGGCGTCGACCGCCTTCACCCCGTCCGGCCCGGCGAAGAGCGGGTTGATGTCGAGCTCCTCGATGTGGGGCAGCTCGCAGACGAGGTCGGAAACGCGGAGCAGCGTCTCGACCACCGCCTCGCGGTCGACCTCGGGGCGGTTGCGGAAGGCCGCGAGCAGGCGCGAAACGCGCGTGCGGTTGATCAGTCGGGTCGCCAGAACCGCGTTCAGCGGCGGAAGCGAGACGGCGTTGTCCTCCAGCACCTCGACCATGGTGCCGCCGGCGCCGAACATGATGACGGGCCCGAAGACCGGGTCGCGGCTCGCGCCGACGACCAGCTCGCGGGCGTCCGACTCGCGGGCCATCTCCTCGACGGTGACGCCGCGGATCTCGGCCGCGGGCGCGGCCTCGCGCACCGACTCGATGATCTCCGCGTAAGCGCGGCGCACGTCGGCGGCCGACATGATGTTGGTGCGCACGCCGCCGACATCCGACTTGTGGATCACCTGCGGCGAGTCGATCTTCATCGCCACGGGGAAGCCGAGCGTCTCGGCCGCCGTCAGCGCACGGGCCGGGCTGTCGGCCTCGAGCGTCATGGCGCAGGGGACGTGGAAGGCGCGCAGGACGGCCTTCGATTCGATGTCCGAGAGCATCTCGCGGCCCTCGGCGAGCGCCCCCTCGACGATCATCGTCGCGCCCTCGACGTCGGGCGCCTTGAGCTCGGAGAGGGGGCCGGGCAGCTCCAGCGCGAGGCGCTGGTTCAGCGCGTGCCGGGCGAGGTGGGCGAACGCCTCGACGGCGCGCTCCGGGGTGTGGAAGTCGGGGATTCCGGCCTCGCTCAGCATGTGCCGGGCGCCGGCGACGCTCGATTCGCCCATCCAGCAGGCGAGCACGGGCTTCTTCTGGCCCTCGGCGGCCTCGATCACGGCGCGGGCGGCGTCCTCCGGCCGCGTCATCGCCTGCGGCGTCAGCAGCACCAGCGCGCCGTCGATGCCCCGGTCCGCGAGGCAGGCGGCGACGGTCTCGCGAAAGGCGTCGGGCGCGGCGTCGCCGAGGATGTCGACCGGGTTGCCGTGCGACCAATAGGGCGGCAGCGCCTTGCCGAGCCGCTCGACGGTAGCGTCGGCGAGGGACGCGATCTCGACGCCGAGGTCGCCGGCACGGTCCGCGGCCAGCACCCCCGCCCCGCCGCCGTTGGTGATGATGGCAAGCCGGTTGCCCCCGGCGGGCTTGCGCGCGGCGAGGATCTCGGCCGCGCCGAAGAGCTGGCCGAAGGTCACCGCACGCACGGCGCCGGCGCGCTCGAGCGCCGCGTCGAAGACCCGATCCGAGCCGATCAGCGCGCCGGTGTGGGTATTGGCCGCCGCCGAGCCCTTCTGGTGGCGGCCCGCCTTCAGCACGATCACCGGCTTGGCGCGCGCGGCGATCCTGAGCGCGCTCATGAACGAGCGGGAATGCCGCACGCCCTCGACATAGAGGAGAATCGCGTCGGTCTTCGGGTCGGTCGTCAGGTAGTCGAGGATGTCGCCGAAGTCGATGTCCACGGCGTTGCCGAGCGAGGCCATGGCGGAGAAGCCGAGATGGTGTGGCTCGGCCCAGTCGGCGATCGCCGAGAGGAGCGCGCCGGACTGCGACACGATGGCGAGGCGGCCGGGCGGCGGCGCGGCCTCGAGGAAGGTCGCGTTCATGCCGATGCCGGGCCGCACCAGCCCGAGGCAGTTTGGCCCGAGGAAGCGCACGCCGTGGCGCCGGGCGACGTCGATGAGCTCGGACTCGGCGTCCCGCCCCGCCTCGCCCGTCTCGCCGAAGCCCGCCGAGAGCACGATGGCGGTGCCGATGCCCGCCTCGCCGCAGTCGCGCAGGATGCCGGGAATGCTGCGCGCGGGGGTCGCGATCACGGCGAGGTCGATGTCCTCCTCGATCTCCGTGAGCGAGGCGTGGCAGGGCCGCCCGGCGACTTCCGCGTGCTTCGGGTTGACCGGCACGACCGGCCCCTCGAAGCCGCCCGCGACGAGGTTGGCGAAGACGCGCGCGCCCACCGAGCCCGCCGCCTCGCTCGCCCCGACGACCGCGATGGCGCGCGGGTTGAACAGCGCGTCCAGCCTGTGCCCCGCCATGTCCGTCCACCCTCGCCTGCGCGCCGCCACCCTGGCGGGTCGCATTCGCATAGCTGCCGCAGAGGTGTTGCGGCATTGACGCATGTCAACGTCCGGGCGGTCTCCCGGACCGCACGCGGCTTTCGACATTCCGCGCCGGCGTGCGAGCGATGGGCGTGTCATCGCCACCGCTTTCTGCTAAGGGTTCCGGACGGTCGGGGGCCTCGCCCCGGGACCGGCGATGGCGAGGCGCCGAGGGCGCGGCGGGGGTGAGAAGCGGACAGGATGACCGAGCCGGCGGTCCGGATCGACGAGGGGGGCGACCAAGGGGGCGAGGCGGTCGTGCTGCGGCTCGGCGGCGCGGTCGTGATGTCCGCCCTCGACACGGTCGAGCGGGCCGCGGCGCGGCTCCCCCGTGCGCGGCCGGTGGTCATCGATCTCTCGGAGGTGGAGAGCCTCGACACCGGCGGCGCCTGGCTGGTGACGCAACTGGTCGACCGGCTCGAGAGGGAGGGCGTTCCCGTCTCGCTGCGCGGCGCCTCGGAGACGCAGGCAGCGCTCATCGACACGGTCCGACGCAGCATCGCGGCCGAGGAACCGGTCGCCGAGCCGTCGCGCGGGCCGCTTGCCTGGCTCGAGACGGTCGGCCGGGTGAGCGCCGAGAGCGCGCAAACCTTCGTCGAGATCCTCGGATTCCTCGGCCTCGTCATGGCCGGGATCGGGCGCACGGTGGTGCGGCCGACGCGGCTCCGGCTGACCTCGCTCGTCTTCCACATGCAGGAGGTGGGGCTGAACGCGGTGCCCATCGTGGTCCTGCTCGCCTTCCTGATCGGCGTCGTGCTCGCCTTTCAGGGCGCGGTGCAGCTCCGCCAGTTCGGCGCCGAGATCTTCGTCGTCAACCTGATCGCCATCTCGGTGCTGCGCGAGCTCGGCATCCTCTTGACCGCGATCATCGTCGCCGGCCGCTCGGGCTCGGCCTTCACGGCGGCGATCGGCTCGATGAAGCTGCGCGAGGAGATCGACGCCATGCGCACCATCGGGCTCGACCCCGTCGAGGTGCTGGTGCTGCCCCGCGTCCTCGCGCTCATCATCATGCTGCCCGTGCTCGGCTTCATTGCCGACGTAGCGGGGCTTTTCGGCGGCGCGCTGATGTCCTGGATCGAGCTCGGCGTCTCGCCCAGAATGTTCGTCACGCGGCTCTACGAGACGACGGACATCTGGCACCTCGGCATCGGCTTCATCAAGGCGCCGTTCTTCGCCGCGATCATCGGCGTCGTCGGCTGCTACGAGGGCATGAAGGTCGCCGGCAGCGCCGAATCGGTCGGCCAGCGCACCACCACCTCCGTCGTGCTGGCGATCTTCGGCGTGATCGTCGCGGACGCCCTCTTCTCGGTCTTCTTCGCGGAGCTTGGCGTCTGATGGCTGCGGAGGGGCGCGAGACGGTCATCGAGGTGCGCGGGCTGGTCAACCGCTTCGGCGCTCAGATCGTGCACGAGGACCTCGACATCGACGTCTACCGGGGCGAGATCCTCGGCATCGTCGGCGGCTCGGGCACCGGCAAGTCGGTGCTGCTGCGCTCGATTGTCGGCCTGATCCGGCCGAGCGCGGGCAGCATCCGCGTCCTGGGCGCCGACATGCTGGCTGCGCCGGACGCCGAGCGATGGCGGCTCGAGGAACGCTGGGGTGTGCTGTTCCAGGACGGCGCGCTGTTCTCCTCGCTCACCGTGGTCGAGAACGTCATGGTGCCGATGGCCGAGCATCTCGGCCTCTCGCCCGCGACGCGGCGGGCGCTCGCCGAGTTGAAGCTCGCCATGGTTGGGTTGCCGTCTGACGCCGGCCCGAAGTACCCGTCCGAGCTCTCCGGCGGCATGCGCAAGCGCGCGGGGCTGGCGCGCGCACTCGCGCTCGACCCGGAGATCGTCTTCCTCGACGAGCCGACGGCGGGCCTCGACCCGATCGGCGCGGCGGCCTTCGACACGCTCATCCGCCAGCTCCGCGACGCGCTGGGCCTGACCGTGTTCCTCGTCACCCACGACCTCGACACGCTGCACGCGGTGTGCGACCGGGTGGCGGTGCTCGCCGACAGGAAGGTCTTGGTCACCGGCACGATGGCGGACATGATGGAGGTCGACCACCCGTGGGTGCGCGAGTACTTCCACGGGCCGCGGGCGCGCGCGGCGACGGCCTGAGGGGAAAGCGGAGAAGGCGGAGAGAATGGAGACACGCGCCAACTACGTGCTGATCGGCGCCTTCACGCTGGCGGGCATCCTCGGCGCGCTGGGGCTGTTCCTCTGGCTCGCGAAGGTCCAGGTCGACCGGCAGTACGCCTATTACGACATCCTGTTCCCCGACGTCTCCGGCCTCAGTGAGGCGAGCGAGGTGCGCTACAACGGCCTGCCCGTCGGCCAGGTCGTGCAGCTCTCGATCGCCGAGCAGGACACGAGCCGGGTGCGGGTGCGCATCGAGGTGGACGCCGATACCCCGATCAAGACGGACACCGTGGCGACACTCGAGTATCTCGGCGTGACCGGCGTCACTTACGTCTCGCTGACGGGCGGCAGCCCCGAGGCCGAGCGCCTCGCCGCCGCCCCCGGCGAGGACTTCCCCGTGATCGAGGCCGAGCGGTCGGCCGTCCAGAGCCTGTTCGAGGCGACGCCGGAACTGCTGGCGAAGGCGATCACGCTCATCGAGGACCTCAACCAGATCGTCGGTGATGAGAACCGCCGCGCCTTCGACGACCTTCTCGGCAACCTCGCCAGCGCCTCCGGCAAGCTCGACACCGCCCTCGGCGACTTCTCGGAGCTCTCCGGCCGGCTCGGCGACGCCTCCGAGGTGATCGCCGGCTTCACCGGGCAGCTCGAGACCGTCGCGGACAGTGCCAACACGACCCTGACGACCGCCGACGAAACGCTGAGGACCGCGCGCGACGCCATCGAGCAGGGTCGCGCCACGATCGACGCCGCGACGGAGGCGCTGGCCAGCGCGCGGCAGACCTTCGAGAGCGCCGACACCCTGATCGCGGGCGAGCTGCCCGACCTGATCGAGCAGGTCGGGTCGACCGCCGGGACGATCGAGGGCGTCGTCACGGATGTCGGCGGCACGGCGAGCGGCGTGGTGGACCGGCTCGACACCATCGGCGCGCTCGCGGCCCGGCGTCTCGAGGAGGCCGAGGCGACGCTCGCCAAGCTCGGCACCGCGCTCGACACCGCGAGCGTCACCATGACGACCGTCAACGAGACCGCGGCGAGCGTGGACGCCCTGGTGAAGGGCGAGGCCACGGCGCTGATCGCCGAGGCCCGGAGCGCCATCGCGCGTGCCGAGACCACCATGGAGGAGGCCGGCGCCACGCTCTCCAGCGCTCGGCAGACCTTCGACAGCGCCAATACGCTGATGACGGGCAAGGTGCCCGCGCTGATCGACCGGGTGGATTCTACCGTCGGCACCGTCGAGTCCGTCGCCACCGACCTCGGCACCAGGGCCGGCGACGTGGCCGAGCGGATCGGGCGGCTCGCCGATACCGCGAACGCGCGGATGACAGAGGCGGAAGCGACCCTCGCCCGGATGAACGGCGCGCTCGACACCGCCACCGCGACGATGCAGAGCGTCGACGACACCGCGCAAAGCGTTAACGCGCTTGTCAAGGGGGATGGCGCCGCCCTCGTCGCCGACGCGCGCAAGGCGGTCGCCACGGCGAACGAGGCCATCTCGGCGGCTAACAAGGTGATCCGGCAGGACCTGCCCGGCATAGTCGAGAACGTGCGCAACGCCACCGATACGGTGAACCGCGTCGTCGCCGATCTCGGCGAGAGCTTCTCCGGCGTGCCGGGAAAGCTCGACGGGCTCACCGAGGACGCGCGGTCAGCCATTACCATGGCCACGGAAACCTTCGGGACCGCCAACGAGACGCTCGGCGCGATCACCAAGACGATGACCACCGCCGACGGCACGCTGCAAACCGCCCAGGAGACCTTCACCCGCGTCAACCGCGTCATGGACGAGGACGTGGAAGCGATCGTCGGCGACGTGCGCAGCGCCGTGAGCAACCTCGAGGGCTCGCTCGAGCAGGTCTCCGGCGACCTGCCTGAGATCACCGGCGAGGTGCGGACGACGCTCCAGCGGACCTCGCGCTTCGTCGAGAACCTCGACCGCCTCGTGCTCGACAACTCCGACCAGATCGAGGCCTTCATGCAGGCGGGCCTGCCCCAGTTCGTCCGCTTCGTCGAGGAGGCCAGCCGGCTCATCAGCAACCTGCAGCGGCTCTCGTCGCGGATCGAGAAGGACCCCGCCCGGTTCCTGCTGGGCACCCAGTCCCCGGAATTCCGGCGATAGATCCGGAAGAAACGTTCAGGAGATGAGGATGCCTCGAGCCCCCCTTCGCCTCGCGCGCGCCGCGCTCGCGTGCCTTGCCGTCCCGCTCGTCGCCGGCTGCGCGGGGCTCGCGACGCTGGGCGCCGTGACCTCGCCCATCGAGCTCTACGACCTGACGCCGAAGAGCACTTTCGACGAGGACCTGCCGGAGGTCACCGCGCAGCTCGTCGTCGAGGAGCCAACGGCCGCGAGCTCGGTCAACACCGACCGCATCGCCGTCAAGCCGAACGCCTACAAGGTGGAGTACTTCCCCGACGCGCGCTGGGTCGATCGCGCGCCGCTCATGGTACAGACGCGGCTCGTGGAGTCGTTCGAGAACACGGGCCGGGTCGGCTCGGTCGGCCGCCAGGCGATCGGCCTCAGCTCGGACTACACGCTGATCACCGAGCTGCGCGAGTTCCAGGCCCATGTGGGCGCGGGCGAGGACGGCCCGCTCGGGGTGCTGGTCCAGCTCAACATGAAGGTCGTGCAGGAGCCGCGGGGCCTGATCGTCGCCTCGCGCTCCTTCGGCCGCAAGGTCGAGGTGGGCTCCGACGAGATCATCGATGTGGTCGCCGCCTTCGACGCCGGGCTCGGCCAGACCATGCGCGACGCCGTCGACTGGACCGTGCGGGAGATCGCCGACATCGAGCAGAGCCGACGGGTCAGGTGAGCGACTCCGTGTCGAGCCTGTCGAGGTACTGGCGGACGAAGTCGCAGTCGACGAGCTCGACATAAGCATCGATCAGGCGCTGTGTGACAGGCCCGTAGGGACCGGCCTCTGTCGCCACGCCGTTGATGCTGGCAACGGGACAGATGCAGAGGCTGGTCGAGGTGATGAAGGCCTCGTCGGCGTTGTAGGCGTCGTAGAGGTCGAGGTCGGCCTCGCGGAACGGGATGCCGAGCTTGGCCGCCAGCTCGATCACCGTCTGCCGGCTGACCCCGGGCAGGACATATTTCTCGCGCGGGGTCAGGAGCTCGCCGTCGCGCACGAGGAAGATGTTCGAGCCGAGCCCCTCGCAGAGGTTGCCGTTGACGTCGAGGAGGATCGCCCAGGCGTCCGGGTTCTGGGCATGCACCTCCAGGTCGGCCATGACGAGGTTGAGGTAGTTGTGGCTCTTGGCCCGCGGCGTCAGCACCTCCGGCGGCGCCCGGCGGACCGAGGGGGTCACCACCTGGATGCCGTCGCGGTAGAGATGGGCGCGGGCCGCGAGCGGGATCGGCAGGCACTCGATGATGACGGTCGGCCCGTAATGGTCCCAGTTGTCGCCCTTGGCTTTGTGGACGCCGCGAGTGATGCGCTGGCCGACCCAGTAGTCCTCGCCCGCGTCGAGGAGATGCAGGTTGCGCTCGGTCACCTCGCGGCTGATCTCGGCCATCCGCTCGCGCGGCATGGTCGGGTCGAGGCGGAGCGCGCGGAGCGTCCGGTAGAACCGCTCGAGATGCTCGTCGAGCTTGAAGATGCGGCTGTGGAAGGTGCGCGTCATGTCGAACGCGCCGTCGCCGAAGATGAAGCTGCGGTCGCGGTATGGCACCAGCGCCTGGCTCTCGGGGATGAACTCGCCGTTGAACCAGACGACCCTCTCGTTGGCGCGATCGGTCATGGGTGACTCCCTCGTTACCGGCGAGCGGATCAGACACGAACGCGGCCCACGGGGCAAGGACCATGGAACGCGGTGTTGGGAAGGGCGGCGCGGGCCTGCTATCATCCGCCCCGCTCGCCCCCGCATCTCGCGAGGTTCCCGTGGAGACCACGCCGCCCGAAGACCACGCGAAGGTCCGCGTCCTGCCGCCGCTGGTGCCGCTCGCGACCGTGCTGGCGGGCGTTGGGCTGCAGTTTCTCTGGCCGGTCGACATGGCATGGCTGCTGCCCGCCCCCGGACGCTACTGGATCGGGGCGTTCATCATCCTCGGCAGCTTACTCGGCCTCGGCGTCTGGTCCGTCGCGCTCTTCCGGCGGTCCGGCGAGCACGCGAACCCCTGGAAGCCGACCGCCGGCATCGTCGAGCGGGGACCCTACCGGTTCACCCGCAATCCGATGTATTTGCAGATGGTGCTCGCCTGCATCGGCTTCGCCGTGCTGCTGGCAAACGTCTGGGTCCTGGCCCTGACGCCGGTGTGCGCCTGGGCGCTGCAGCGCTTCGCCATCCTGCCGGAGGAAGCCTATCTCGAGGCGAAGTTCGGCGACGCCTACCGGGACTACATGCGCCGGGTGCGCCGCTGGCTCTGAGGCCTCAGAACGCCACCTCGTGCCCGCCCTTCAGGCTCAGCATCTCGCGCGCCTCGTCGGCCGTCGCAACCTCGAGCGACAGCTCCCCGAGGATGCGCCGGATCTTCGCCACCTGGTCGGCGTTCGATTCGGCCATCTGCCCCTTGCCGAGATAGAGGCTGTCCTCGAGCCCGACGCGAACATTCGCCCCCATCGTCGCCGCCATGGTGCAGAGCGGCATCTGGTGGCGCCCGGCCGCGAGGATCGACCAGCGGTACTGGTCGCCGAACAGTTTGTCGGCGATCCGGCGCATGTGCATGACGTTCTCCGGGTCCGGCCCGATGCCGCCCAGAATCCCGAAGATCGTCTGCACGAAGAGCGGCGGCTTCACCAGCCCGCGGTCGAGGAAGTGGGCGAGGTTGTAGAGGTGGCCGACATCGTAGCACTCGAACTCGAAACGCGTGCCGCAACCCTCGCCGAGCACCTGCAGGAGGCGCTCGATGTCCGCGAAGGTGTTGCGGAAGATGAAGTCGCGCGAGTTCTCCAGGTGCTGCCGCTCCCACTCGTGCTTGAACTCCTGATAGCGGTTCAGCATCGGGAAGAGCCCGAAATTGATCGAGCCCATATTGAGCGAAGCCATCTCCGGGCTCGCCTTCTTCGCCGCGGCGATCCGTTCGTCGACGCTCATCCCCTGCCCGCCGCCGGTGGTGATGTTGATGACCGCGTTCGACTGCTGCTTGATACGCGGCAGGAAGCGCATGAAGAGTTCCGGGTCCGGCGAGGGCTTGCCGGTCTCCGGGTCACGGGCGTGGAGGTGGATGATCGCCGCCCCGGCCTCGGCCGCGGCCACGGACTGCTCGGCGATCTCGTCGGGCGTCACCGGTAGGTGCGGCGACATGGTCGGCGTGTGGATCGAGCCGGTCACCGCGCAGGTGATGATGACCTTGTTCTGGGCTTTCACCATGACTGTCCCTCCCCGGAATGCCGTTTTCCCAATCCCTAGCAGATCGCGCCGATCCGGGAAGGGGGAAGTTCAGCGCAACCGCTCGGGGGCCAGAGTCGCCCGCGTCAGACCGCGCGCCTTCAGGTCCTCCGGCAGGTCGCCGGTGACGATCAGCGCCGCCGCCGCCCGGGCGAGCGCCGGCGCGGT
>JBEPXW010000020.1:0-2612 GCA_041641715.1 Pseudomonadota bacterium | reverse complement strand
ACCGTCTCGGGGGCGTTTTTGGCGCTCGCGCGTTGCCCGGATTCGGCCGCGCGCTCCGGCGGATCGAACCGAAGAGCCGCGTTCGGGACCTTGAGAACATCGATCACCTCGTCGACGATGATCTCCACGACCGCGGTCATCCCCGGAAGGAGCGCCAGGTCCGGGTTCTCGGTCGAAATCAGGACGGTGTAGACAACGACATTCTTCATCGTCTCGGGCGCCTTCCGGATCTGCGTCACCTCGCCCGTGAAGGTGCGGCGCGGATAGGAATCGACCGAGAAGACGGCGCGTTGGCCGAGCTTAATGCGGCCAATGTCGGCCTCGTCGATCTTCGCGTGGACTTCCATCCGGCGGAGATCCTGGGCAATCGTGAAAAGGGTCGGCGCCTCAAGGCTGGCAGCGACGGTCTGCCCGCGGTCGATGTTGCGACCGATCACCACCCCATCGATCGGGGAGCGGATCATCGTCCGCTCGAGCCGTATCCTGGCCTGCTCGAGAACGGCCTGTTTTTGAGCGACGACACCCTTCGCGTCCGCGAGATGGGCCTCGGCGGCTTCTAGGTCAGCGCGTGCTATGGCGATCTCCTCGGCCTGCACGGCTTGCTCCGCTTCCGCGGAGCGAAGGTTCACGGCCTCCGTGTCGCGCGCGGTTTGCGCGTCCTCCAGAGCGCTGCTCGCAATGGTTCCCTTGCGCCTCAGACTTTCGGCCCGGGCGAGCTCGCGTTCCGCCTTCTCGAGGGCGAGCGTGGCGTTGGCCGTCCTGGCCGCGAGAACCTTCCGCCGCGTTCGTGCCCTGCTGAGGTTGCTGTGCGCGCGCTGGACGGCTGCCTCCTGCATTTGAACGCCCGCCTCGGCGATCGCCAGCGCGGCGGCCGCCTCGCGCACCTCGGCCGAGAAGCTTTGTTGGTCGAGCCGAGCGATCGCCTGGCCCTTCTCCACCTCATCGTTGAAATCCACGAAAAGCTCATCGACCTGCCCGGAGAGCTGCGAGCCAACCTCGACGGTGACAACCGCCTCGATCGTGCCGGTTGACGTGGTGCTCGTCACTATATTGCCGCGCTCGACTGATGCGGCAATATAAGTGGTCCGGTTCTCGACCGGTCTGACCCCGAACAGAAGATAGCCGATTGCAGCCAGCAGCGAAAAGACAATCAGGGCTCGTTTCACGTTGCCAACCCGGGTTCGGACTGTGTCCTCACTGGTCTTCAGCCTCTATGCGCCTGGTCCGGCAAGTTCAAGGCGTGAAGGCGGAGCAGCATGCGTCAAGCTGCCAGGGCAATGCAAATCGGGTTCCAGTTCTCGGCAGGATACCGTCCCAAACCGCACGGCGAGACGCCCGAACCACCGGTGACGGATGCGCCGACGTGAAGACCTGGAGGTTCTCGCGCTCGAGCAACGGCTTCGCACGGCCAGCCTTCTTCCCGACCAACATCACCACGCGCAGCTCGGGCAACAGTAGAAACAACTGCCGCAACACTTCGATTCCGTCCGCGAGTTCGGCGCTGCTGATCTTCCGGGTCCCGTTCCACCACGGGACCGCGTTCCAGATCACCGTCAGGCGCCTGTCCAAACCCGCAGCCACCATGAAACGTAATATCGCTTCGGCTGTCGAATCGTCGTTGTCACGAGAGATAAACCCGGAACCTGAAAGTCCCCCAGAAATAGCCGAAGAAGGGCCGCCTCTGGCTCAATGACGGCTCCTGCGTCCGGCTCTGGCCGGAACGCCCCAACCACGTCTGGTCTTATGACTTCGTCGAGGACCGGACCCATGATGGGAGAAAGTTCCGCATGCTCAACAGCGAGCCGTTGTCCGCCATCGGTCCGAGGACAATGGCGAGCGACGAGTTCACGAAAGAGGCGCTCACGATCCGCGCAGAGCGCAAGCTCAACTCCACCGACGTGGTGGATGCCTTGACAGACCTGTTCATCCTACGTGGGCCCCCGGTATACATCCGCTCCGACAACGGCCCCGAATTCATTGCCGAGAAGGTTAGGAGCTGGATCGCGGCCGTCGGCGCGAAGACCGCGTTCATCGAACCCGGCTCACCCTGGGAGAACGGCTAGTGCGAGAGCTTCAACGCCAGGTTCAGGGACGAGCTCCTCAACGGCGAGATCGTCTACTCCCTGCGCGAAGCCCAAATCCTCATCGAGCAATGGCGCCGGCACTACAACACGATCCGGCCACACAGCGCCCTCGGCTATCGCCCGCCGGCGCCGCTGATCTGGTCCCGAAAATTCGGACAGCAGGCTAAGGTGTATCCCGGAAGCGAGGGAGGGATACCCGATGGCGAAGCGACGCAAGTTCACGGCGGCTTTCAAGGCCGAGGTGGCGCTGGAGGCGCTGCGCGGGGACCGGACGATCCAGGAGATCGCCGCGAAGCATCAGCTGCACCCGAACCAGGTGAGCCAGTGGAAGCGGCAGGCGATGGACGGGCTGAACGCCGTGTTCGACGACAGGCCGAGGCGGGAGGCCGACCACGAGGCGGAGAAGGCCGAGCTTCACGCGAAGCTCGGGAGATCGGTGGTCGAGAACGATTTTTTGTCGCGAGGGCTCGGACGATGAGCCCGGCTAGGCGCCGCGCCGCGATCCGGCGGAACCACCCGAAGCTGAGC
>JBEPXW010000019.1:0-12210 GCA_041641715.1 Pseudomonadota bacterium | reverse complement strand
CGATGGACGAGGTCAACATGGTCGCCTGCCAGGTGGCGCACTCGGTGTTCGAGGTGCCGACCAAGATCGCGCGCATCCGCACCGACAGCTACCTCGAGGCCGAGTACAGCGACCTTTTCCGCCGCGACCATATGCCGATCGATGTCATCATCTCGCCAGAAGCCGAGGTGGCGCGCGTGACGCTCCGCCGGCTCGAGGCGACCGCCGCTTTCGACATCGAGCCCTTCCTCGGCGGTGCGGTCGAGTTCGTCGGCATGAAGCTCGACGAGGATTGCCCGGTGCTGGACACGCCGCTCCGCCAGCTCACCGAGCTCTTCTCGACGCTGCATGCGCTGGTCGTGGCGGTTCGGCGTGACGACAAGACCTGGGTGACGCGCGCCGAGGACCAGCTCTTCGCCGGTGACGAGATCTATTTCATCACGGCACGCGAGGACCGCAATCGCACCATTGGTATCTTCGGCCGCGAGAACCTTTCGGCCGAGCGCATTGTCATCGTCGGGGCCGGCAATGTGGGTCTGCGCGTGGCGCGCCACATCGAGCGCACCGCAAACATGCGCTGCAAGATCATCGAGCGTGACCGGGGCCGGGCGGAGTACGCCGCCGAGCAGCTCCAGCGGACCATCGTGCTAAACGGCGATGCCCTGAGCCTGGAGATGCTCAGCGAGGCCGGAATCGCCGATGCCGATTCCATTGTCGCCCTGACGAACGATGACCGGACCAACCTGCTGTCCTGCGCTCTGGCGAGCCAGTCCGGCTGCCCGATCTCCATCGCTCTCTCGAACGATCCGACTTTCGAGCGCATTGCCGACCCGCTCGGCGTCAACGCGCTGATCAATCCCCGTGCCACGACGGTCTCCAGCATCCTGCGCCACGTCCGCCGGGGTCGGGTGCGCGCCGTCTACTCGGTCGGCCGCGGCGAGGGCGAGGTCATCGAGGCGCAGGTGATGGCGACCTCGCCGATCGCCGGCAAGCGCGTCCGCGACATCGCCTTCCCGCCCGGCTCGATCATCGGCGCGGTGCTGAGCGATGGACGGCTCAAGATGCCGACGGGCGACACGGCCATCGGCGTGGGTGACGTCCTCGTGATGTTCGCGGTGCGCGCGGCCGTGCACCAGGTGGAGCAGCTATTCCGGGTCAGCCCGGAATTCTTCTGAGGGCAGCGGGGCATGAGCCTTTACCGCCTCCCCGTCTTTCCGCTCTGTCTCGCGTTCCTGGCGCTCGGGATGCTCGTGCCCGCGATCTATGGCCTGGTCGTCGGCGACCTGAAGTCGATGCGTAGCTTTCTCTACTGCGCCATTTTCACGGGCTTCGCCGCCGCCACGCTCGCGGTGGCCCTCAGCGGCGGCGGCCGTGAGGGCGCGGCACGGACCGAGCTTCTGATGCTTGTGACGGTCTGGGTGCTCGTGCCGGCCTTCGCGGGGGCGCCGGTCTGGCTGCGCACGCCGTTTCTGGGCTTCTCGGGCGCCTGGTTCGAGATGGTTAGCGCCTTCACGACGACCGGCGGCACCATGTATTCCGAGCCCGACAAGGTCGCCGGGGCCGTTCATCTCTGGCGCGGCATGGTGGCCTGGTTCGGCGGTCTGGTGACGCTGGCCGCGGCGTTCGCAATTCTGGCCCCGAGGAGTCTCGGCGGCTTCGAGATCGCCTATGGCGGGGGCCGGGGGAGCCTGCCGGTGGATGCCGTCGCCTCCGGCTGGGCCGTGGCGCGCGAGGAGGCGCTGGCGCCGCTGGACGAGCGCCTGGGCCGGGCGTTGCGTACCGTCTTGCCGGTCTACGCGACCCTGACGGCCGTCGTCGGCTTCCTGTTCGCCACGATGGGACAGAGCAATCTGACGGCCGCGGTGCACGCCATGGCCGTCCTCTCGACGAGCGGCGTCTCGCCGCATGCCGACGGGCTCGGCGCCGAGCCAAGCTTCCTCGTGGAGCTTACGGCGGCCTTGTTCATGGTGCTGGCGGTGACGCGGCTGACCTTCGCCGAAGCGCGACGCCCGGGCGAGCTGACCCGCTGGAACCGCGATCCGGAGCTGAGACTCATGGGCCTTCTGGTCGCCGCGGCGACCCTGGCCTTGTTCCTGCGCCACTGGTTCGGGGCGCTCGAGATTGCGCGCGCCGATCAGGCGGCGGAGGCCTTCCCCGCGCTCTGGGGGGGCCTCTTCACGAGCCTTTCCTTCCTGACCACCACCGGCTTCGAAAGCGCCTCCTGGCAGAGCGCCCGGGACTGGAGCGGGCTGGACAACCCAGGCCTGGTCCTGCTCGGCCTCTGCGCCATCGGCGGCGGGGCCGCCACCACGGCCGGGGGGGTCAAGCTGATCCGGGCCTATGCGCTCATTCGGCACGGCTACCGCGAGCTGGAGCGCATTGCCCAGCCCCACAGCGTCATCGCCAGCGGCGCGCGACTGCGCGGCATCCTGCGCGAGGGGGCATTCCTCGCCTGGGCCTCGATCATGCTCTACACGATGGCGATATTCGCCGCCGTGTTCGCGCTCACGGTGGTGGGCCAGACGTTTCCGGATGCGCTGGTCGCGGCCATATCCGCCATCTCCAACACGGGCCCGGCCTTCGCGATGGTGGCGCCGGGCGACCTCGACTTCGGCCTGCTCGGCGGGGCCGAGCGAACGATCCTGGCGGCGACTATGATTCTCGGGCGCCTTGAAACCCTTGCGGTTATTTCCTTATTCGGCTCCGAGACCTGGCCGCGTTTCCGATTGCAACAGAAAATGCTGGAAAAGCGGCCCCTGAATCCGCAGAGTCGTGGCCGCGAGTCCGGGAGAAGCCCCTCGTCGCGCCGCTGACGGCGCGCAGATCAGAAAAAGAGCAGGCAATCGAAATGGCCGCTGAAAACAAACAGAACCTTCAGGATACATTCCTCAACCACATAAGGAAGCAGAAGCTGCCGGTCACCATGTTCCTCGTCAACGGGGTCAAGCTGCAGGGCATGATAACGTGGTTCGACAATTTCTGCGTTTTGTTGCGTCGCGACGGCCACTCGCAACTGGTTTACAAGCATGCCATCTCGACCGTGATGCCCTCGCAGCCTGTCAACCTCTACGAGCCCAGCGAGGAGGGGTGACGCTGGCGCCGGAAGGAATGCGGTGACGACCCGGGTCTACCTGGTCCATCCCGCCGAGAAGGCGCCGGGGGCGTCGGACGCCGCCGAGGCGTTGGACGAGGCGCGCTCGCTCGTCCGCGCCATCGACGTCGAGCTGGCGGGCGACGAGATTGCCCCGCTCGCGCGCGTGAACCCGGCGACCTATCTCGGCACGGGAAAGGTGGAGGCGCTGCGGCCGGTCCTGGCCGAGCTTGGCATTGAGCTCGCCGTGATGAACTGCGAGCTCTCGCCGATCCAGCAGCGCAACCTCGAGCGCGCCTGGGGCGTCAAGGTCGTCGACCGCACCGGCCTCATCCTCGAAATCTTCGGCGAGCGGGCGCAGACGCGCGAGGGTGCGTTGCAGGTGGAGCTCGCCCACCTCACCTACCAGAAGAGTCGCCTCGTCCGCTCCTGGACCCACCTCGAGCGCCAGCGCGGCGGCACCGGCTTCATCGGCGGTCCCGGCGAGACGCAGATCGAGGCCGACCGGCGCATGCTCGACGAGCGGATCACGCAGCTGAAGCGCCGCCTCGAGAAGGTCGTGCAGACCCGCAAGCTGCAGCGCGGCGCACGGCAGAAGGTGCCGCACCCCGTGGTCGCGCTCGTCGGCTACACGAACGCCGGCAAGTCGACGCTGTTCAACCGGCTTACCAAGGCCGGGGTGAAGGTGGATGACATGCTCTTCGCCACGCTCGACCCGACCATGCGGGAGATCACGCTGCCCTCCGGGCGCACGGCGATCCTCTCGGACACTGTGGGCTTCATCTCGGATCTGCCGACGCAACTCGTCGCCGCCTTCCGCGCGACGCTCGAGGAGGTGCTCGAGGCGGACCTGATCGTCCATGTCCGCAACATTGCCCACCCGAGGGCCGAGGAGCAGGCGCGCGACGTTCTCGGCGTCCTCCGCGAGCTCGGCGTCGAGGAGGAGCGGCTCGACCAGATGATCGAGCTCCGCAACAAGGCTGACCTGCTCGACCCGGAGGAGCGGCGGGCGGCGGAGAACGCGGCCGCCCGCAGCACAGGCACGCTCGTCGCCTCGGCGGTGACGGGCGAGGGCTGCGACCGGCTCCTTTCCGAGATCGAGGCGCGGCTTTTCCCGCGGCGCATGGTCTTTACCTTGCGCCTCGGCCACGGCGAGGGCCGCGCTATCTCGTGGCTCTACGACCATGGCGAGGTGCGTGACCGCGAGGATGGCGAGAGCGGCGTGGAGCTCACGGTCGAGATGACCGAGAAGGAGTTCTTCCAGTTCCGCAAGGAGTTCGGCGTGGACGCCGCTGAAGTGCGGCGGACGGCGCTGGCCGCCCAATGACGCGTCAGCGCGCCAGCTCGGCCTCCAGGGCGCCGCGCACGCTCTCCGGCGGCGCCACGGTCTTGCGTGTCTCGAGGTCGTAGAAGACGTTGACGCACTCGCTGGTGACGATGCAGTCGTCACCGCTGAAGACTCCGTATCCGGTCGTCAGCGACTTGTTGCCGATCCGGATCAGCCTTGCGCCGACGTCAACCGCGCCGGGGTAGTGCAACTCCTTCAGGAAGTCGATCACGACGCGGGCGAGGATGAACTCGAGCCCCTCCATGCCGCCCTTCCGGATCAGCTCGTAGATGTAGGTGGTTCGCGCGGCCTCCACATAGGCCGCCAGCGCCACGTTGTTCACGTGGCCAAGCGAGTCCTGGTCGCAGAAGCGGATGGTGACCGGCGTCCAGTGCAGGTAGGTCTCGCGGCGGGTCAGGTCGAAATCGGGCATGGGCTCTCGTCCGTGGCTCGCCCGCTCGGTTAGCACGGCGCTGGCGGCACGCGCCAGAGGCCTGTAGAGGTGGGCGAAACGGAAGGGAGGCGGCGATGAGCGAGAAATTCACCATCGGTTTCGTCGGCATCGGGCGCATGGGAGCACCCATGGCCACCTGTCTCGCCAAGGCGGGATGGCCGGTCCGGATCTACGACCTGCGGCCGGAGGTTCTCTCCGCCCTCGCGGAGGTCGAGGGCGTGACGGTGGCCGGTAGCCTCGCCGATGCGGCGGAGGGCGCCCCGCTCGTCATCACCATGCTCCCGGACGGCAAGGCCGTACGCGCCGCTGTGCTCGGCGAGGGCGGGCTCGCCGGCGCGATGGAGAGCGGCACAATTCTCGCCGATATGAGCACGTCCTACCCCCTCGAGACCACAAGCCTCGCCGAGGAGCTGCGCGGCAGCGGGATCACGCTGGTCGATGCGCCGGTCTCTGGCGGCGTCTGGCGGGCCGAGCTCGGACAGCTCACCATCATGGCGGGTGGCGACGCGGCCGCCCTCGACCGGATCGAGCCGGCGCTCGGCGCCATGGGCAAGGTCTACCGGACCGGGCCGCTCGGCTCGGGTCATGCCATGAAGGTTCTGAACAACTACCTCTCCGCCTCCGGCCTCGCGGCCGCCTGCGAGGCCGTCCTGGTCGGGCGACGCTTCGGGCTCGACCCGGACCTCATGGCGGACGTCTTCAACGTCTCGACCGGGCGGAACAACGCCACCGAGGTCAAGATGAAGCAACAAGTGAATAATGAGCGCTATGCTTCTGGTTTCGCGATGGATCTCATGGCAAAGGACCTGCGGATGGCGGCGTCGCTGGCAGACGATCTCGGTGTCGCAGCGCCGGGTCTCGGTGCGTGCGCCGAGCTTTACGCCCGCGCCGTTGAGGCGCTCGGCGAGGGAGCCGACCATACCGAGGTGATGAAGATGTTCGAGCAGGCCGTAGAGCGCTAGCCGGCCAAACAGTCCGTTTTCCAGGAATCCATAAAAATCAATAAGTTAAGCCCGTGTCCAAATTTGGACGCCCTTCGCGGCCCCTGGTGTCGCCGGGTGGCCGCCCTAGCGGAGCCGCGGATCCCGCGACTTCACCGTGACCTCGCGCCCGTCGAGGATCTCGAAGCACCGCTCCAGCGTTTCCGCCTCGAGCCGGTGCATCGCCTCGGCCGTGTAGAAGGTGAGATGCGGCGTCAGGATCACGTTGTCCCGGCCATACAGGCCGCTCAACGAGTGGTCCGCCCGGGAGAGGGGTTCGGCGGAGTAGACGTCGAGTGCCGCGCCGGCGATACGCCCGCGATCGAGTGCCTCGACCAGCGCCGGCTCGTCCACGAGGGCACCGCGTCCGGTGTTGACCAGGAAGGCGGTGGGCTTCATGGCGGCGATCTCCGCCGCGCCGATCAGGCCGTGCGTCTCAGGGGTCAGCACGGCGTGCAGCGAGACAAAATCGCATTCGCCAAGCATGGCGTGCAAGTCGTCGCGCTTCTCGATCCCGGCGCTCCGCATGTCCTCCGCCGGAACATTCGGGTCGTAGCCCAGCACACGCGCCCGAAAGCCTGCGCCGGCCATCCGCGCCATGGCGCGGCCGATGCGCCCGGTCCCGACGAGCCCGACCGTCTTGCCTGCGATATCCGCGCCCAGCCAGCGCGCCTCGGGCCAGGCCCAGCCTTCCGTCTCCATCGCGCGGCGGAGCGGCATCAGCTTCTTCGCCAATGCGAGCATCAGCGCGAAGGCACCTTCCGCGACCGTTTCCTCAGCGTATTCGGGCACGTTGACGACAGCGATTCCTCGGGCGCGGGCGGCGGCGATGTCGATGGCATCGATCCCGACGCCGTACTTCACGATGCCCTTGAGACACGGGGCAGCGGCAATCACCCGCGCCGTCACGGGCGTGTAGCACATGAGAAGGAGGTCGGCCTCGCGGACGGCCTCGATTAGCGCGTCCTCTGAAGTGCCATCGGGCAGCAGGACCAGCTCGTGGCCATGCGCGCGGAGCGTGGCGTCGATGTGGGGCGTCTCGAGCTCACGGTCGGTCCGGACGATCCTTGCCTGCGCGGACATCTGCGCCGCTCTAGACCGGCCCGGCCAGCTCGACGAGCACGTCGGCGATGACCTGGGCGGCGGCGGCGCAATGGTCCTTTTCCGCGCTCTCGGCCTCGTTGTGGCTGATGCCGTCCTTGCACGGGATGAAGATCATGCCGGCGGGGCAGAGCCTCGAAACGTGGCGGGCGTCGTGGCTGGCGGCCGAATAGATCCGCTGGCTGGGCAGGGCGCGCGTCCGCGCGGCCCGCTCGATCAGGGCGCGCATCTCCTCCGGAAACTCCATCGACGCGGAATTGATGAACTCGGTGACCTCGACCTCGCAAGGGCCCTTGTAATCCGCGCAGACCGGCGCAACGCGATCGCCTTCGCGATCCAGGACCTCCGGGTCCGGATGACGCATGTCGATCGTGAAAACCACCCGTCCCGGCACGACCGAGATGCCGCCCGGAAGCACCTCGAACCGGCCGATGGTGAAGCGCATGGTGTCGGAGTCGTCGAGGAACGCCTCGCGCAGCGCCACGGCCATCTCCGCGGCCGCGGCGAAGGCGTCGCGGCGGCGGGCGCGGGGCGTGGTGCCGGAATGGGCCTCGGCGCCCGTGATCTCGACGCGGAAGCGGCGGTAGCCCTGCATGCCGGTGACAACGCCGATGACGTTGCCCGACTCCTCGAGGATCGTGCCCTGCTCGATATGCGCCTCGATGAACCCGGCGAAGGGCTCGCCGAGGGCGCGGGGCCGCGCCTCCGGAATGGCGGCCTTCAGCCGCTCGACGCACGCGCCCATGGTAACGCCCTCGGGGTCGGCGGCGGCGAGCATCTTCTCCAGCGGCTGCACCCCGGCATAGGTCGCCGAGCCCATGCAGGCTGGGGTGAAGCGCGGGCCCTCCTCGTTGTTCCAGATCGCGACCTCGACGGGGTGGCGGGTGCGGAGGCGCGCGTCGTCGATGGTCTCGAGCGCCTCGAGCGCCGTCAGCACGCCGGTCATGCCGTCATACCGCCCCGCGTAGGGCTGGCTGTCGGTATGAGAGCCGGAGACCACCGGCGGCAGCGACGGGTCCGCGCCCTCGCGGCGGAGGAACATGTTGCCGATGTCGTCCATGAGCACGGCCCAACCGCGAGCCAGTGCCCAGTCGGCGAGGCGGCGGTGGGCCGCAATGTCGTCGTCGTTCAGGGCCAGGCGGTGAACGCCGCCGCCCGAAGTCGCGCCGATGCCGTCCATCTCGGCCTGACGGGCCCACAGCCGGTCCGGGTCGATGGCGGGGAGGCTGCCCTCGCTCATTCGAGCGGCCTCAGGCGGGCGCGACGGTATCGCCGGCGCGGATCACGCCGCCGTCGAGGACGCGGCAGTTCAGGCCGGAGCGGTCGAGGAGCGGCGCGTAGACGGGCTTGCCGGTCATTTTCTCGAGCCACTTGCATGGTTGGTTCAGCCGCACGCCCTCGACCAGCGCGGTGCCGATGCGGAGGCGCTGGCCGACGAGTTGGTTGAGCGGCACGCCGGAGACGGTGAGATTGCGCCGATGTTCGTGCGGGGCGAGCTCGATGCCGTGGTCGCGCGCGAGCGTCTCGAGCTCCTCCGTCGCGATCAGGGTGAGCTGGCGGTCCGGGCCAGGCTTTACGGAGTAGGTGCCGGTGCCGAGGAGGTAGCGGTCGCCCTCGATGCCGCCGCCGGCCACGAGCCGCGCCTCGGCGAGCGGTCGCATGGCGCCCCCGCTGGCCACGGCGACGTGGATGTGCTCGAGCCGTCCGATCCAGTCCATCGCCGCCCTCCCCGCGCCGCGTCGCGTCCTTCACAAGGGTCTAGACGGCGGCCGGCGGCGCGGTCAACGCCCGCGCGCCTTGCCATTGGCTCCCGAGGATAGCAAAGTCCCCCGGACCCGGCCAACAGGGAGGAGCCGATGACCGAGACCCCACGCCAGTGGTTCGCCCGCGCGCTCGCCGGGGAGGGCATGATTGTCGCCCCGGGCGTCTATGACGGGCTGACGGCTTGCCTCGTCGCGGGGACCGGGTTTCGCGCCGCCTACATGACCGGGGCCGGCACGGCGGTCGGCAACGGGCTGCCCGACTACGGCCTGATGACGATGACGGAGATGGTGGGCAACGCCGCGCGCATCACGGCGGCGGCACCGGGGATCGCGCTGGTCGCCGACGCCGACACCGGCTTCGGCAACGAGCTGAACATCACCCGCGCCGTCCGCGAGTACGAGCGGGCCGGGGCGGTCGCCATCCATATCGAGGACCAGGCCTTTCCGAAAAAGTGCGGCCACCTCGACGACAAGGTGATCGTGCCGCTCGAGGAATTCCTGCCGAAAGTCCGCGCCGCGGTCGCCGCCCGGCGCGACCCGGATTTCCGGATCATCGCCCGGACGGATGCGCGCGCGCCCCATGGATTCGAGGAGGCGATCAGGCGGGCCAATGCCGCGATGGAGGCCGGCGCCGACATCGCCTTCGTCGAGGCGCCGCAAACCATGGAGGAGCTGCGCGCCGTGCCGCGCGAGGTCAACGGCCCCTGCCTCTTCAACCTTGTCTACGGGGGCAAGACGCCGGACATCGGGCTCGCCGAGGCCGAGGAGATGGGCTTCCGCCTCGCTATCCTGCCGGACGTGCTGTTGCGCGAGGTGGTCGCCCGCTGCGACGCCGTGCTCTCGGGGCTCGCCGAAGGACGGTTGCCGGACCGGGAAAGCGGGGTCGGCGTGCGCGAGATCTTCGCGCGCGTCGGGGCCGAGGAGTGGGATGCGCTGCGCACCCGCTTCGCCGATCCGGCGCCGCGGGCGGCGGAGTGAGGGGCCGACCATGACGGAGGAACGCCGCACCGCGCTCGTCACCGGGGCCGGGCAGAACATCGGGCGGGCTATCGCGATCCGGCTCGCCGCGGACGGGTTCAATCTGGTCGTCAACGGGCGCACGAAGGGCGTCGCCTGCGAGGAGACGGCCGAGGCCGCGCGTGCCCACGGCGTCGAAGCGGAGGTCGCGATGGGTGACGTCGGCACGGCGGAGGATGCCGTGGCGGTGGCCGACGCCGGCCTCGCCCGCTTCGGCCGGATCGACGTGGTGGTGCACAACGCGGCCATCCGGCCATCCGCGCCCTTCCTCGAGATGGAGGCGGCGGACTGGCGCCGCGTGATCGACGTGAACCTGACGGGGGCGTTCTGGCTGGCCAAGCGCTGCCTGCCCGGGATGCTCGAGGCCGGCTGGGGGCGGATCGTCACCTTCGCCGGCATGAACGCGATCCAGGGCTACTCGGGGCGGGCGCATGTCTCGGTCTCGAAGCACGGCGCCTGGGGGCTGGCGAAGGCGCTGGCCAAGGAGTTCGGGGCGCAGGGGATCACGGCGAACTGCGTCTCGCCGGGGCCGATCCGCTCGGAGCACGACGACCCGGCGATGACGCAGCACGTCAAGGGGCAGGTGTCGAGGATCCCGACGGGTCGGCTGGGCGAGCCGGAGGAGGTGGCGGCGGCGGTCTCGCTGCTCGCCTCGGAGAAGGGGGCCTTCATCAACGGTCAGCTCATCCAGGTGAACGGCGGGACGCAAACCTGAGGGGTCCCGCCCACGGGTGTCCACGCGTGGACAGCGGGCCAACTATCTGATTTCAAAGGGATTCGGAATTAATTACCGTGTGGGCGGTCGGGTCCGCAACCTGCTGTCGCGGGCTCGATCCGGGACCCGGGTGTTCCGCGCAGAAGAAACGCGGCCCAGCATCAGCTCCGGGGCCCGGTCAGTTCGACTGGCGTGAGAGGGCGCTGCGGCGCCGCGCCCTCACTGCGACCTGAGCCGCGGGTCCAGTGCGTCGCGCATGGCGTCGCCGAACAGGTTGAAGCCGAAGACGCCGATGGAGATGGCGACGCCCGGCCAGATGGCGATCCAGGGCTCCGTGCGGATGAACTCCTGCGCGTTCCGCAGCATCAACCCCCAGGCGGGCAGGGGGTCCTGCACGCCCAACCCCAGGAACGACAGCGACGCCTCGAGCAGGATCGCCTGGCCGACGAAGGCCGTGATCATGATGAGGTAGGGCGCCATCACGTTCGGCACCATGTGGCGCAGGATGATGCGCGCGTCCGAGTATCCGTTGGCGCGCGCCGCGTCGATGTACGGAATCTCGCGGATCGAGAGTGCGCTCGAGCGCACCACACGGGCGCACCGCGGCACGAAGGGGATCGTGATGGCGATGATGACGAAGTAGATCGAGTCCTCGGCCGAGACCTGGTAGGCGCGCGAGACGGTGACGATTGCCAGCGCCATGACGATCAGCGGGAAGGCCATGAAAACATCCATGATCCGCTGGAAGATCAGGTCGATCTTTCCGCTGAAATAGGCGCTGGCAACGCCCAGCACGAGCCCGAACGTGGCGCCGACAAAGGCGCAGGTGAAGCCGACGAAGAGCGCGGTGCGCGAGCCCGCGATCACGCGCGAGAGGATGTCGCGGCCCCATTCATCGGTACCCATCACGAAGGGCCAGCCCGGCGGCGTGAACTGGTGCTGGAACTTGTTGGCGATCGGGTCGTAGGGCGTGATCCAGGGCGCGAAGACCGCCATGACGACGTAGAGAAGCACGACGGCGGCGCCCCCGGTGCCGAGGGGCTGCTTGCGGGCAAACGTCGTGAACCGTTTCCAGAGCGTCGGCCGGTCGCGCAGCTCCTCGAGCTCGCCGAACCTGGCCTCGGTTCTCACTTCGGATGTCGTCGCCATCGGGCGGTCCTCAAGCGTAGCGAATGCGCGGGTCGAGCCATGCATAGAGCACGTCGACGATGAAGTTCGTGAAGACGAACACCAGCACGATGATCATCACGATGGCCTGGGTCATCGTGTAGTCGTTGATGGTCACGGACTGCACCAGCAGCCGCCCGAGCCCGTTGAGGTTGAACACCTGCTCGGTCACGACGAGGCCGCCCATGAGGAAGGCGAACTCGATGCCGATGATGGTGATCACGGGCAGGAGCGCGTTGCCGAGCGCGTGCCGGTTGATGATCAGCTTCTCCATCAGCCCCTTGGCGCGTGCGGTGCGGACATAGTCCTCGCGCAGCACCTCGAGGAGCGAGGAGCGCGTCATGCGGGTCGCCACGGCCGAGTAGCGGTAGCCGGTGGCAAGCGCCGGCCAGATGGTCATGGAGAGGTTGTAGTAAGGATCCTCCCAGAGCGGCACGTAGTCTATGGGCGGTGACCATCGGATCCCGGTCATCATCTCCGAGACGGTCAGGATCGCCAGGATGATCATGATGCCGAGCCAGAAGGAGGGGATGGCGATGCCGGCGATGGAGACGGTCCGCACGATGTAGTCGATCCAGGTGTTCTGGTAGACCGCCGACATGGTGCCGAGGGGGAG
>JBEPXW010000018.1:0-12318 GCA_041641715.1 Pseudomonadota bacterium | reverse complement strand
GGTGATCTACTATCCCCAGGAGGATCGCTCGGCGGTGCAGAAGCGCTTCCAGGCCGGGGAGATCGACATCGCCAAGGACTTCGACTCCGGGCAGATCGACTAGGGTCGGCCCAGAACCGCCGGAAATCAAGCCTCGAGGCGCGGGGGCCTTCAGTCGCCGTGGAGCCGCCCGTGCCGGTCGAAGCGGTCGAGGGGGATGCGGAGCACGCGGCGGCCCTTCGCGTCCGCCTCCGGCAGGCGGCCGCCGCGGGTGTTGACCTGGAGGGCGGCGAGCATCCGGTCGGGCAGGGGCAGCGTGGCGTCGCGCTCGGAGCGGACGCGGACGTACTCCTCGCGCGAGGGCCCGGAGGCGAGGTGGACGTTCTCCCTCAGGTGCTCGGCCACGGTCGCCATGCAGGCGGGGTCGCGGCCGTCCTTGCAGTAGTCGTGGCCGACGAAGAGCCGCGTCTCCGGGGGCAGCGCGAGGATGCGGCTGATCGTCTCGAACAGTGTGCCGGCGTCGCCGCCGGGGAAGTCGGCGCGGCTCGTGCCGGAGTCCGGCACCATCAGCGTGTCGTGGACGAAGGCCGCGTCGCCGACGATGTAGGAGATCGAGGCGAGCGTGTGGCCGGGCGAGAACCAGACCTCGACGCCGAGCCCGCCGACCTCGAACCGGTCGCCCTCGTCGAACAGCCGGTCCCAGTGCTCCGGGTGGCCGGCGAGATCGTCATCGGCGTAGAGGTCGGCCCAGATCTTTTGCACCTCCAGGGTCTTGCGGCCGATCGCCTGCGGCGCGCCGAGCCTTTCCTTCAGGTAGCTGGCGGCCGAGAAATGGTCCGCGTGCGGGTGCGTGTCGAGAATCCAGTCGACCGTCAGGTCCCGCTCCGCGACGTAGGCCAGGATGGCGTCGGCGGAGTCCGTCCAGGTGGCGCCGGCGCTCGGGTCGTAGTTCAGCACCGGGTCGACGATGCCGGTCCGGCGCGTCGCCGGGTCGGAGAAGACGTACTGCCAGCTGCCCGTGTCGGGCTCGTAGAAGGCGGCGACGTCGGGGCTGCCCGGCCGGCCGGAGGAGGGGTGGAACTGGCGGCCTGTCTCGTCCTTCAGGGTCGTCTCCATGGGTTGTCCCCTCCATGCATCGCGGTCCGGGCGCCGCGCGGCGGCGCGCGGGTTCATATCACAACCGCGGAATGTATTTTCAACCCCTGCCGGACGCGGTGGCAAGGAATTCGGCCCCTGCGGCGCCTTGCCGCCGGGCCGTCCGGATTCATGAAGAAGTGGTGAAGAAACAAGGTTAATGATCCGGCAACTCTTATATAAGAGTTATAAGAGTCCGGCGTCATTTGGCGATGAAATCATCGAAAAAGAGAGAGCATTTAACGGAGCGTACTCTCGTAGCCGGGTTCCGGAACGCAGACCGGTCAAACCGAGCCGATCATGCCCGGGCCTGACCCGGGCATTCAGACGAAGGCCCGTGTCGGGCCGAGTGGATTGCCGGATAGAACCCGGCAATGATCCGTGAAGGTGCGAATCGATCGAGCACCGCTCCAGGTCCGTTCCCCGAAAGGTCGCGAGCCCCGGTGAACCGCCGGTGACTCCGGCCGCCGCCGGGGCCGGGCGGCCTCGGCCGGCGCCGCGCCCGGGTCAGGAGAGTTGCGCGCTGGTGATCAGGTCAACCTCGTGCTCGGCGAGGCTCTCGCGGGTCGCCTTGATCGAGCCCTCCATGTCGATGCCGCGGCTCGCGTCCTCGAGCACCACGGCGGGGAAGCCCACCTTGCGGGCGTCCTCGGCCGACCAGCGCACGCAGACGTCGAAGGCGAGGCCGACGAAGAAGCAGCGCTCGAGGCCGCGCTCGCGCAGGTAGCCGGCGAGCCCGGTCGGCGTCTTCTGGTCGTTCTCGAAGAAGGCCGAGTAGGAGTCGATCTCGCGGTTGTAGCCCTTGCGCACGATCAGCTGGGCATGGGGGATGTCGAGGTCCGGGTGGAACTCGGCCCCCTTCGTGCCCTGGATGCAGTGGTCGGGCCAGAGGACCTGGGTGCCGTACTCCACCTCGATGGTCTCCATCGGCTGCCTGCCCTCGTGCGAGGACGCGAAGGAGCGGTGGCCCGGCGTGTGCCAGTCCTGGGTGAAGACCACGTGGCGGAAACGCTTCGCGATGTCGTTCACCGAGGGCACGATGGCGTCGCCGTCGGGCACCTCGAGGGCGCCGCCCTTGCAGAAGTCGTTCTGCACGTCGACGACGACGAGGACGTCGGTGTCGGTGATGCGGAACTTTTCGGTCATTGCTCTCTCCCTTCGTGCTGTTCGAGCCAACGGTCGGCCTCCTCGGCGAGGCGCCGGAGGGGGTCGGCCACGCGCACGGGGTAGTCGGATTTCTCGAGCGTTCGCAGCGATCTTGGCAGACAGGCGAGCCCGGCGGCGGCGTGCTGGCGCACGGCGTCCATGCCCGGCGCGGGCTCCAGCCGCCGGCCGCACTCCATCACGGGGCGGATCAGCGGCTCGCCCTCCCGGCCGCCCTCCTCGGTGGAGAGGACGTCGCCCGTCATGACGCCGTCGGCGTCGTAGCTGCGCCAGACCTGCTTGCGGCCGGGCCAGGTCATCTTGCCCTCTGAGCGCTTGCGGCGGGGCACGCCGGCGTATTCCTGCAGCTTGTAGGCGGAATCGAGCGCCGGGGCGTCGCCCGAGGTGGTCAGGCTGGTGCCGACGCCGAAGCCGCCGATGGGCGCGCGGGCGAGGGCGGCGATCCCCGCCTCGTCGAGGCCGCCCGAGGCGAACACGGAGACGTCATGGAGCCCCGCCTCGTCGAGGATCGCGCGGACGGCCCGCGAGAGCGCGTCGAGGTCGCCCGAATCGATGCGCACGCCGCGAAGCGTGATGCCGGCCCCCCGAAGCTTCGGCTCGAGCGCCGCGACCTTCCGGGCGGCGGCCTCGGTGTCGTAGGTGTCGATGAGCAGCACGAGCCCCTCGGGGCGCGCATGGGCAAATCGCTCGAAGGCCTCCGTCTCGTTGTCGAACGCCTCGACGAAGGAATGCGCCATGGTGCCGTAGATCGGCACGCCGAAGGCCTCGTCGGCGCGCACCGTGGCGGTGCCGTCGAAGCCGGCGAGATAGGCGGCGCGGGCCGCCATCAGCCCGGCCTCGCCGCCATGGGCGCGGCGCAGGCCGAAGTCGATCAGCGTCCGGCCCTCCGCCGCCAGCACCATCCGCGCCGCCTTGGACGCGATCATGGACTGGAAGTTCAGGATGTTGATGAGCCGCGTCTCGGCGTATTGCGCCACCGGCATCGGCGCGGTGACGCGGATGATCGGCTCGTCGGGGAAGAACACGGTGCCCTCCGGCATGGCGTGGACGTCGCCCTCGAAGCGCATCTCCGCGAGATAGTCGACGAAGTCGCTCGAGAAGCGGCCCGTGGAGCGCAGCCAGTCGAGCTCGGGGCCGGTCGCGCGGACGGTCTCGAGGAAGTCGAGCGCCTGCTCGAGGCCGGCCGCCACCAGGAAGTCCCGGTCCTCGGGCAGCCTGCGGACGAACAGCTCGAACACGGCTGTGTCCGTCTTGCCGGCCTCGAGATAGGCCTGCATCATGTTGAGCTGGTAGAGGTCGGTGAGCAGGAAGTCGTGCTCGAGGGTCATCGGCGGTTTTCCCGTCGCTCGTCGCGCGCGGCCGCCATCGGCCGCGGCTCTCGCCTTCGGGCCGAAATCCTAGGCGCTGTGAATGCGGATTGCCAGCGGCCGGTCGGCCTTCGTTCAACGGCATCAACGCCGTTGCGGCCCCAAGCGTTGTGGCCCCAAGCGTTGCAACGCGTTGCGGGGCGCGCGCCGGTGGACCCCACGCGGAACTTGCCCTAACCTCGGGTCGAGGCACGCAACGGGAGGTGACGCCACCCCATGACGGTCACATCGAACGACATCCGGCATCTGCTCGGCGAGGTGGACGCCCACACGGCGGCCGAGATCATCCAGAGCGGCGTGACGCTCGCCGAGCTGGAGCAGGTGGCCTTCCACCTCTCGCGCCAGACGGACGTGATGGGCGACCGGCAGCAGCCCCTCAGCGGGCGGGCGCTGAGGATCTACGAGCTCGTCCGCCGCAACGAGGAGTCCTTCGACGAGCCCTGACCCCCGACGGTCTTTCCGCCCGGCCTTCCCGCGCGGCCTTGTCGCGCCGCCGGGCGGGCGGTATCGGTTGAGCCGTCCGCCAGCCGGGGAGGGACCATGACGTTCGCGCCGCTGAGGGGCGTCCGGGTCGTCGAGACGAGCCACATGATAATGGGGCCGTCCTGCGGCATGTTCCTCGCCATGCTGGGGGCCGACGTTGTCAAGGTCGAGCCGCCCGAGGGCGATCGGACAAGGACGCTGACGGGCATGGGGGCGGGGTTCTTCCCGCTTTTCAACCGGGGCAAGCGCTCCGTCAGGCTGGACCTCTCGACGGAGCCGGGGCGCGCGGCACTGAAGCGGCTGCTGGGCCGCGCGGACGTGTTCGTCGAGAACTTCCGCGACGAGTCGCTGGCGCGGCAGGGGCTCTCGCCCGAGGCGCTGCGCGAGGCGTTCCCCCGGCTGATCGTCGCCTCGCACAAGGGGTTCCTGCACGGGCCCTACCAGAGCCGCACCGCCATGGACGAGGTGGTGCAGATGATGACCGGCATGGCCTACATGACCGGGCCGACGGGGCGGCCCTTGCGGATCGGCTCGTCGGCCAACGACATCATGGCGGGGCTGTTCGGCGCGCTGGGCGTGCTGGGGGCGCTCAGGGAGCGCGACGCGACGGGCGAGGGGACCGAGCTGCGCGTCGGGCTCTTCGAGAACTGCCTGCTGCTGGTGGCGCAGCACATGGTTCCTTATGAGCTCGAGGGCTACGAGGCGCCGCCGATGCCCGAGAGGGACTTCGCCTGGCCGGTCTACGACATATTCGAGACCGCGGACGGCCGCCAGATCTTCGTCGGCGCGATCACCGGCGGGCACTGGGCGGCGCTCTGCGATCTCCTGGGGCTCGGGGAGCTCAAGGACGACCCGCGGCTCCAGAACACCATGGACCGCAACCGGGCGCGCGACTGGACCATCCCGATGATCCGCGAGCGGATCGGCGGGTGGGACGAGGCGGACCTCAACGCGGCGCTCGAGGCGCGCGGCATCCCGTTCTCGCCCATCAGGCGGCCGGTCGAGATGTATGACGACCCGCATGTGACGCGGCCCGGCGGGCTGCTCGAGTCGCGCATGGGCGACGGGCGGCGGTTCCGGGCGCCGGGCCTGCCGCTCGAGCACGAGGGCGCGCCGGTGGCGAGCCCTGCGGACGTGCCCGGCATCGGCGACGACACCGAGGCGGTGCTGCGCGAGGCGGGCTGCGACGACGAGCTGATCCGGGCGGTCACGGGGGAGGAGCGATGAGTTCGCGCACGCTCTACGACAAGCTCTGGGACGAGCATGTCGTGCGCGCGGACGGGGACGGCACGGCGCTGCTCTGGATCGACCGGCACCTTGTCTACGAGATGACCAGCCCGCAGGCCTTCGAGGGGCTGCGCGAGAAGGGGCGGGGGGTGCGCCGCCCGGACCTTACGCTGGCGGTCGTCGACCACATCGTCTCGACCGGGGACCGGGCGGAGGGGCTCGGCGACGATCTCGCCGCCATGATGATCGAGGCGATGCAAGCGAATGCCGCCGAGTTCGGCATCGCGTTCTACGACGCCTTCGACCGCCGGCAGGGCATCGTGCATGTCATCGGGCCGGAGCAAGGGTTCGTGCTGCCGGGCCTCACGGTCGTCTGCGGCGACAGCCACACCTCGACCCACGGGGCGCTCGGGGCGCTCGCCTTCGGCATCGGCACCTCGGAGGTCGAGCACGTGCTGGCGACCCAGACCCTGCCGCAGCGCAAGATGCGGAACATGCGGGTAACGGTGGCGGGGCGGCTGCCCCTCGGCGTCGGCGCGAAGGACGTGGCGCTCAACGTGATCGCGACGATCGGCGCGGCGGGCGGCACGGGCCACGTCATCGAGTATGCCGGCGAGGCGGTCGAGGCGCTCTCGGTCGAGGGGCGGATGACGCTCTGCAACATGTCGATCGAGGCCGGGGCGAAGGCCGGGATGGTGGCCCCGGACGACAAGGTGATCGACTATGTCCGCGACCGGCGCATGGCGCCGAAGGGGGCCGACTGGGCGGCGGCGGAGGAAGCGTGGCGGGCGCTGCGCTCGGATGCGGGGGCGCGGTTCGACCGCGACGTGAAGCTGGAGGCGGGCGAGATCGCGCCGACGGTGACCTGGGGCACCTCGCCCGAGGACGCGGTGCCGGTGACGGGGGCGGTGCCGGAGCCCGACTCCCATCCCACGGAGGCGAAGCGGGCGGCGGCGCGGCGGAGCCTCGACTACATGGGGCTCGCGCCGGGCACGCCGATGCGGGAGATCCCGGTCGAGCGGGTCTTCATCGGCTCCTGCACCAACGCGCGGCTCGAGGACCTCCGCGCGGTGGCGCGGCTGGTCAAGGGGCGGCGCGTGGCCGACCGGGTGCGGGCCATGGTGGTGCCGGGGTCGGGGCTGGTGCGCGCGGCCGCCGAGGCCGAGGGGATCGCGGAGACGCTCGTCGAGGCCGGGTTCGAGTGGCGCCGGCCGGGCTGCTCCATGTGCATCGGGCTGAACGAGGACGTGCTGGCGCCGGGCGAGCGCTGCGCCTCGACCTCGAACCGCAACTTCGAGGGGCGCCAGGGGCGCGGCGGGCGCACGCACCTGATGAGCCCGGCGATGGCCGCGGCGGCGGCGCTCACGGGGCGCATCACGGACGTGCGCGAGCTGGGATGAGGGAGGCCGGGATGGAGAAATTCACCGCCCTGACCGGCATCGCCGCGCCGTTGCCGCAGCCCAACATCGACACCGATACCATCATCCCGCAGCGCTGGTGCAAGTCGATAAGGCGCACCGGCTTCGGGCCGCACCTCTTCCACGACCTGCGCTACGGCGAGGACGGGTCCGAGCGCCCCGATTTCGTGCTGAACCGCGACCCCTGGCGGGGCGCGGCGATCCTGGTCGCGGGGGCGAACTTCGGCTGCGGCTCGTCGCGCGAGGCCGCCGTCTGGGCGCTCCGCGAGTTCGGCATCCGCTGCATCGCCGCGCCCTCCTTTTCGGACATCTTCGCCGCCAACTGCGTCGCCAACGGGATGCTGCCGGTGGCGCTGGACGCGCCGGCGGTCGAGCGGCTCACGGCGCTCGCCGGGGATCCGGCGACGGCGGAGATGACGGTGGATTTGCCGGCGCAGGAGATCAGGGCCGCCGCAGAGCGCATTGCCTTCGGGATGGACCCCCGCGCGAAGCACCGGCTCATCAACGGGCTTGACGAGATCGCCGCGACCCTGACTCATGACGCAGAGATCGCGGCGTACGAGCGCTGGCTCGACGCCGAGCGGCGCTGGCGGCGGCCGGCGCCCGGGTAGGGACCGGCGCCAAGCCGGCCACAGAGGGGAGGAGACAAAATGCACATGAACAAGCGGCAATTCCTGGCGGGCTCGGCGGCCTTCGCCGGGGCGACGATGAGCTGGTCGATCTCGGCCAGGGGCCAGAGCCTCGCGCAGATCACCGCCTCGCACTCGGTCAACACGACGATCTACGCCGCGCACATGGTGGCGCAGAACAAGGGCTTCGCCGAGGAGGCGGGGCTCGAGATGCACGTCATCGAGGCGCAGGGCGGCTCGAACGTGCGCAAGATCCTCGCCGCCGGGCAGGTGGGCTACGCGCTCGGCGATTCCAGCCATCCCTTGCAGCTCACCAACCGCGGGCGGCCCGCCAAGATCCTGATGGCGACCGACAACCGCTGCTCCTACGCCAACATCGTCGTGAGGAAGGAGCTCTACGACCAGGGCATCGACTCGGTCGAGAAGCTGGCCGACTACAAGCGCGACGGCGGCAAGCCGATCATCGCCGCCACCGGCATCGGCTCGGGCACCTGGGTCTACGGGACCTACGTGCTCGAGCAGCACGGCGTCGCCGACCGGTTCAACTGGATCGCGGGCGGCGGCTCGAAGACCATGCTTGGCGGGCTCAAGACCGGCAAGTTCGACGCCATCATGGCGGTGCCGATCTGGATCTTCACCGCCGAGGACGGCGGCTACGGCAGGACCATCTACGACATCACCGACGAGGAGTCGTGGAACCGCGTCTTCGGCGGCCCGATCCCGGCCACGGTCGTCTACGTGCTCGAAGACACCGTCGAGAGCGAGCCCGAGCTGACCGGGCAGTACGTCAGCGCCATCCTGAAGTCGATGCAGTGGCTGGGCGAAGCCTCGACGGACGAGATCTACGCCACCATCGGCCCGGTGATGCCGCGCTTCGACGAGGCAACCGTGCGCCGCGAGATCGAGTACTACCGGAAGATCTGGCAGTACGACGGCGCCTTCCCGCAGAACTATTTCGAGAACGGCGCCGGGGTCTGGTTCCGCGAGCAGACCAAGATCGGCGCGCTGGACTACGGCGAGGTCGCCGACATGCGCTTCCTCGAGGACGCGCAAAAGGGCTGAGAGCGGCAGGGAGACCGTGACCGAGCCGCGCATCGTCCTCGACGGGCTGACGAAAACCTTCGGCGGCCGGGGCGCGACCGTCCCGGCCGTCGACCGCGTCAGTCACGCGGTCAGCCAGGGCGAGTTCGTCGCCCTGATCGGTCCCTCGGGCTGCGGCAAGAGCACGATCCTCAACATGATCGCGGGGCTGATCCCGCGCTCCGCGGGCGCGATCCGGATCGACGGGCGCGAGGTGGTCGCGGGCAGGCCGACGCCCAAGGTCGGCTATGTCTTCCAGCGCGACACGGTGTTCCCGTGGCGCACGGTCAGGCGCAACATCGCGCTGGGGCCGGAGGTGAACGGCTGGTCGCGCGCCGAGCGGGAGGCCGAGGTCGCCCGGATGGTCGAGCGCGCCGGGCTCTCCGGCTTCGAGCACGCCTTCCCGATCACGCTCTCGGGCGGCATGCGCCAGCGGGTCTCGCTCATGCGCACGCTGATCATGCGGCCCGAGATCCTGCTCATGGACGAGCCCTTCGGCGCGCTCGACACCCACACCAAGCTCGAGATGCAGAACTTCCTGCTCGAGATCTGGGAGGAGCAGCACCAGACGGTGGTGTTCGTCACCCACGATCTCGCCGAGGCGCTGACGCTGGCGGGACGGGTCGTGGTGCTCTCGGCGCGGCCCGGGCGGATCAAGGAGGTGTTCGAGGTGCCGTTCCGCCGCCCGCGCAACGCCATCACGCTCCGCGAGACGCCGGAATACTCGGCGCTCTTCTCGCGCATCTGGCACTCGCTCGGCGAGGAGTTCCAGAAGACCCGGGCCGAGGGGTGACGCTCCGGCGCCGTGTCGTGAACCTTCCGCACGAAAGCCTGCTCCCGGAGCCAGTGCCCGGCCCGCGGAATGCAGGCCGTGGCGCGCAGGAGAGCGGCGGCGGGCGCGGGGGACGCGAATCCGGTCGCGCCGGGAGCGAGGCCCGCCTGACGGGCGGCGTTCCGTCGCGGCCGAGGGCGCCGAAAAGCCCCTGCCCGAGGGCAGGAGCTTCAGAGGCTGATATTCAGCGAATCAGGAGGGTTATCCATGTTATTTGATGCGATATTACTACATTTTTTCATAACCACAAGCAAAAGTTGCAATTAGCAGTCAACATTCAACCGAACCTGTCCGTAGAATGCGCGCCTCGGCCGCTCTCTGAGGGACGGACGCGGCCGAGAGGGCGCCGCCCGAAAACGATTTCTGCTGCTGCCGGGCAGTGGCGGCGCCCTTCCCTCCCATCGCAGTGGATGAGAAGGCCGCCGCCTCCGGTGCGATCCATGTGCGCCGCATCGGGGAAGATGGCGCGATAAGGCAATCCGGGCGGCAGGGCAGCCGCGTTGGCGTCGCGTGCCTGGCAGCCGGCGCGCCCGGGACGATGCCGTGCGACATCCGGGACTGTTCGTCATCGGCAATTCATTCGTTCGAACGAATCGAAAGTTCGTGACTGAAACTCATTCTTGATAGGCGAGTCGCGAAAAAGCGGCTATCGTATAAGTTGTATTCGTAGCAAGGGGATTTGCCCAATGAGTAAGCCAGAAATGGTGCCGGCTCCCCAGGCCGTAAACTCGGCCTCCAGCGAGGCTCATTTGCCCGATCTGATGGATGTGCCGGCGGCGCCGGACGTTCCTGACGGAAAGCCGGCGACGGTTCCGCCCGCGCACGTGTTCGATGTGGCGGCCTCCAACGCGCAGTTGCCCGATCCGTTCGACGTGGCCGAAATGTCAGGCATGCCCGCCGTGCCGGCCGGCAACGGCCCGCGAAGCCCCCCGCCTCTTCCCTTTGGCGATCTGGACTTGCCGACGGAGGCGCAGGCGGACCTGGAGTCGAATGCGGAGTATCTTCCGGATTTCATCCTGGACGGCTTTTAAGCCAGCCGGCCTGCGCGCGGACGAAAACGGGCCCCCAGCCATGGCCGGGGGCCCACGCTGCCCGCTTCGGGCGTTTCCTCTGGGCAAGGACTCCGCCTGCACTCGTTTATTCCAGTTTCGAGCCATGAACGCCGGAGGCTGGCGCCAGGGCGCGTAGTCCGCCGCCGCAGGTGCCGCGCGAGGACCGGTTCCGGCGGCAAGGTCAGGGGTTCCGGCAGGGGCGGTCCGCCGATTGATTCTCGCGACGGTCGTGTCATTGTCCCGTCGGCTCCATCATCTGGTAGCACAGGGTCGTGAGACTGGCGCACACCGGAGGATCGCGTGATCGATTGCCGTCTCGTCACAGTCTGCTGCACCCCGACCGCTGCGGAAGCCTGAGATGGGCGTCTCGATGCTCTGGGTGAACGTCTGGCGCCTCGTCGTGCTGGCGCTCATCCTCGGCACCTGGCAGTGGGGCGACGCTGTGAACCGCTGGCTGGTCTCGGGGCTCTCGGAGGAGTGGCGACGCGCGCTGACCATCACCGTGCTCGAGCCCTTCTTCATCTCGAAGCCGACGATGATCTGGGACCGCTTCCTGGTGCTCGCCTGCTTCGCGAGCCGCGAGGGGAACTGGCTGATCGGCGCGGGCGGCTTCGCCGAGTGCATGGGCGACCGGCCGAACAATCTCTGGTACGCCACCTGGGCGACGCTCAGGAACACCTTCTGGGGGTTCGTGGTGGGCGTCGGCTCGGGGGTGATCGTCGGGCTGATCCTCGGGCGGTCGGTATTCCTCGCCAGGGTGTTCGAGCCCTACATCGTCGCCTTCAATTCGCTGCCGCGGATCGCGCTGGTGCCCCTGATCGTGCTGATCTTCGGGCTCGGCGACGCCTCGAAGATCATGACCGCCTGGGTGATCGTGTTCTTCATCGTCTTCTTCTCAACCTACGAGGGGGCGCGGGCGGTGGACCCGGACCACATCAACGTGGCGCGGCTTCTGGGCGCCTCTCAGTGGCAGGTGACGTGGTCGGTGGTGGTGCCGTCGACGCTCGCCTGGGTGTTCGCGGTGCTCACCCCGGCGCTGTCGTTCTCGCTGATCGGGGTGATTATCGGCGAGTTCATCGGCGCGCAGTACGGGCTCGGCAAGATCATCATCGAGGCCGAGGCGACGCTCGAGACCGCCGACATGATGGTGGCGCTGTTCGTGCTGATGTTCGTCGGCGTGGCGCTGGCGCTGCTGATCCGGCGCGTGCAGGCCTATCTCCTGCGCTGGCAGGCGCAGTTCTCGGACCGGGGCTAGATCGGCTCCTTGCGCATGACGAGGCCGACCTCGAGGAACTCGCCGAGGATCGGGCCGAACAGGCCGAAGACCGAGGCGTTCTCGACCTTGGTGCGGATGTAAATCTGCGCCTCGAGATTGCGCGGGTCCGAGGTCTGGACCCAGTAGGCGCGGCTGTGCAGGAAGAGCCGCTCCTCGATGGCGGTCTCCGCCTCGTCCTCGGTGATCTGGCCGACCGCGACGCTGCGGCCGACGTCGCGCGCGACGTTCCACATTTCGGTGTGGTGGAGGTAGAGCACCGTGGCATCGACCGCCGCCAGCAGGATCACGGCGAAGATCGGCACCCAGAGCACGAACTCGATCGTCGCCGTGCCTCGCTCGTCGCGGAGGAGGCGGCTCAGGGCCCCCGCGCACCGCCGACATGCCGGATCATTGCGCCACAGCACGGTCTCGCTCCCGCATTCACTCCATCCCACAACGAAACTTTACCACTCCCGGTCGGATAAGTAAATAATGGCGAAAATTTTGCAAGCTGGATTTCGGTAGTTTGCCGGAATTCGGGCAAGACGTCGCATGTATACTTTACTTAAAAGTGAATATTCTACGGCGCCACTCGCGCCAGGCGTGTGCGCCGCCGGAGCCGGGCGGGCCGCCCGGCGCTTCTCGCGCCCGGCCGCGGCGTGCTATGCGCTTCGGCCGGGAGGGCGGCCGCATGGACG
>JBEPXW010000017.1:0-12339 GCA_041641715.1 Pseudomonadota bacterium | reverse complement strand
CCGGCGATTCGCTTCCCGAAGCTCGCGGCGGGCTGGAAGCTGGTAAGCGGCGAATGGGCTTCCGCCAGCTTCTCGACGTGATCTCGCTCAAGGACACGCAGCTCGTGAAGGGCACGCACGGCCGACCGACCGACGATCCGGACCACGGGCCGCTGGTGATCTCGTCCGAGCCCGATCTCCTGCCCGAGGGGCCGGTGAATGCGACCGACTTCAAGCAGCTCACCCTCGACCACATCTTCCGCTGATCAGGTGCCCGGCGCGACCCGCTGGAGAACGAGCGTGAGCCCGAACCCGACCACCGCCAGCGCTGCCAGGGCCATCTGGCCCGCCGAGGCGATCAGCAGGGCGTCGTAGAGCGAGATGCCAGCGATCAGCGTCACCACGGCCCGAGGCACGTCGCCCTTGCGCCGCCGGAACAGGAGGCGCACCGCCCAGATCATCAGCGCAATCAGGGCAAGCGCGATCACGAGAGACAGCGGCTCGAAGCCCGCCCGCCCGAGGCCGTAGAGCGCCGGCAGCGCCAGGACGGCCAGCGGCCAGGCGCGCTCGACCCGGTCGTAGGCCTCCTCCTTCGCCGCGTAGGTCAGGCCGACGACATAGGCGAAGAGCCCCAGCGCGCCGAGGAGGGGCGCGCCGGAGAAGCTTCCGACTGCCAGCGCGCCGACCGCATAGGCAAAGAACCGCGTCGTGCCCATGATGACGGGGCTGAGCACGGTCCGCTTGTGCAGCCAGTCGTAGAGGAGGATCGCCGCTGCGAGCGCCAGCCCCGCGACGCCGGCGGCCGGCCCGAGCGCGAAGGCGAGCCCGACGCCCGCCGCGAGCAGCGCGATGCCGACCGTGAACACGGTGCTCCGGCTCGCCTCGCCCTGGGGGATCGGCCGCTCGGCCCGCTCCGCCGCGTCCACCTCGGCGTCGAAGGCGTCGTTGAGCCACATGCCGCCCTCGTAGAACAGCGTCAGCGCGAGCGCGGCGGCCAACACGGGCCCCGCCTCCGCGCCCCCCGCCAGCGCCGCCGCGGCGAGCGCGTTGGTCCAGACCGTCGGCAGGTTCGAGACGCGGCCGAGCCTCAGGATCGTTCGCGGCGTCATTGTCCGAGTCTCTCCAGCACCCAGGTGAGCTCGCGGGCGACCGCCGCCTCGACGGGGCCGGAGCGGAGCTCCGGCGGCAGGACGTCCCAGGTGTAGGTCTCGACCTCCAGATGCGGCGAGATCGGCTCGCGCGCATGGATGGCGAGGATCTCGGCGAGGAAGTCCTGCGTGCTCGCGAAGGCGCCGAGGTCGTCCACGAAGACGGGCACGTGGAAGTGCACGCGCCATTCCTCGCCATCCGCCTCCTCACCCCGCGCCAGCGCCTCCGGCAGGTCGGACTCGCGCCGGATCGCGCCGTCGCGGCGGCTGACGACCTGGTGCAGGTAGGTCGGCTCGTCGAAGCGCGCGATCTCGGCGCGTGTCCTGGCGCTGACGGCCGGAACCCGCAGGGCGGCGCTGAGCTGCAGCTTGTGGACCGGGATGCCGACGCCGCGCAGCGCCGCGATGCTCGCGGCCGGGTCCTCGAACTCCACCGCCGCGTGGCAGACGTCATAGCAGAGGCCGACATGGCGCGGCAGCGCCGCCGCCGCCTCCGCCGTCGAGAGACCGGCCAGCGCCGCGACCCGGCGGACCGCCGCCTCGCCGAAGAGATGCGCCTCGAAGAAGGCGACCGCCTCGGCGACGGTCTCGAGAAAGCAGAAGGGCTCCGGCTCGAGCGCCAGAGCGACCGTAACGCCGGTCTCGGCGCGCAGGCGCACGCAGTGCGCGACCGCGCGCAGCATCCGGTCGGCCATGTCCGATTCCGCGCCGCGCCCCAGCGGCTTGAAGGTGCCGGGGACCGTGCTCAGGCTCACGACGGCGCCCCCCGGCGCGATGTTCGCCATGAGGTCGGCCAGCGCGCAGGTGTAGTCGAGCCGCGCCTCGCTGCGCCAGTCGGGCTGGTAGACGTCCTCCTTCACCCGCGTGCCGTGGAAGGGGCCGTAAGGAAACCCGTTGACCGTCACCGGCAGGAAGGCCTCGCCCGCGAGGAGCGCCTTCAGCTCGGACCGGGCCCCGGGGTCGGCGAGGTCCCTCACCGTCTCCGCCGAGAACCGGAGGCCGACGGCGAAGGGCTCGCCCGGCGCGAGGCTGTCGCGCACGGCCCGCACCGGCCCCTCCAGGGCCGCCCGCGCCGCGGCCCAGGTCTCCGCCGGATGGATGTTCAGGCAGTAGGTCAGGTATCCGAGCCCGCCGGGCAGCCGCATTCAGCCGGCCTCGCGCCCGGAGAGCCATGCCGTCGCGTCGGCGACCAGCTCCGGCTCGATCCGGTTGACCTCGATCCCGGTCCCGATCCCGGCCAGCAGCGTCACGGTCAGCTCGCCGCCGAGGTGCTCGCGGAACTCGTCGAGCCCGGCGAGGATCGCCGGGCGCCCGTCGACGCCGGGCCGGGCCAGCGCCGGGTGCCAGACGCGGAATCCGAGGCTTTCGAGCAGCGTGACGATCCGCTCGTCCTCTCCCTCGTCCAGCATTCCCGCGAGCGCCGAGTAGCGGGCATCGAGTGCGATTCCGATCGCCACCGCCTCGCCGTGCCGGACATGATGGCGGGTGAGCGCCTCGAGCTTGTGGGCGGACCAGTGGCCGAAGTCGAGCGGCCGGGCCGAGCCGCTTTCGAACGGATCGCCGCCATGGGCGATCTGCTGCATGTGCAGCTCGGCGCAGCGGCGGATCATGTATTCCTCGGCGGCCCGGTCGAACGTCGCGAGGGTCTCGGCGTTCGTCTCCAGCCACGCGAAGAAGGCGCCGTCGCGAATCAGTGCCACCTTAATCGCCTCGGCAACGCCGGTGATGCGCTCGCGCCGCGGGAGCGATTCGAGGAAGTCGAAGTCGTTCAGGACGGCCCAGGGCGGCGCGAAGGTGCCGACGTAGTTCTTTATGCCATAGAGGTTCACGGCGTTCTTCACGCCCACTCCGCTGTCGTTCTGGGCGAGGACGGTGGTGGGCACGCGGACGTGGCGCACGCCGCGATGGGCGGTCGCCGCCGCCAGGCCGGCCATGTCGAGTACCGCGCCCCCGCCGATCGCGATGACGAAGGAATGGCGGTCGATGGCGTGGCCGTGGATGGCGTCCTGCACCGCCTCGATATGGGTGAGCTCGGTCTTGACCCGCTCGCCGCCCGGCACGCGCACCGGCTCGGCGACCAGCTCGATCCGCCCCGCGTGGGCCTCCGCATAGGCCGTGACACGCGCCTCGAGGCCGGGGTCGGCCGCCATGATGCCGCTGTCGATAACAAAGAGGCAGCGGTGCCGCTTCTCCGGCTCGCGGCGTGCGAGCACGTCCGCCAGAAGCCCGTTCTCCGGGCGCAGAAGCCCGCGGGTGAAGGCGACCGGGTATTCGTAGGGAACCGAGAAGCGCTGCCAATGCACCTGCGTCGAGGTCGGCGTCGGCACGCCCCGCGCACCATCCGTCTGCATCTGTCTCCTCCCTCCGCGCAGGACCGTCTTGGAGCACGGCGCCTCTTGGTCTAGCGTGACGCTACACGCCCTCAAGATGTTGCACAACAATGGCAAGAACACCCATGCGTATCGTCAATGGCCTGCTCTGCGTCGTCCTCGTTCTCTTCGCGGTGGCGCAGTACAACGACCCGGACGCGCTCCTCTGGGGCCTGATCTACGGCATCGCCGCGGCCTGGTGCGGGCTTGCCGCCTTCCGGCCGCGCCATCTGGCCCGGCCGCCGCTGCGCGCCCTCTGGGGTGTCTGCACGCTCGCCGGGCTGGCGGGGGTTGCCTGGTACTGGCCCGATGCGCCGAACTGGTGGCTCCGCGACGTCTGGTGGGAGAGCGAGACCTCGCGCGAGGGCATGGGGATGATGGTGGTCGCTGTCGCCCTTGTCCTCGCCGGCGTGCCGGGCGCGCTGCGCAGCGCCCGCCGCTGAGCCGCGCCCGTTCCAGGGGAGGTGGTTCGACGATCGTGCCATCGCACGAAGCCGATTCGCGATCGGTGGTTCCCGGCGGTCGTTCGCGAAGGGTCTTGAACGAGGATCGACGCTTCGGCAGTCTTAGGAAAAACCATTCGAGCAGATCTCGGAACTCAAGGGAGGTATCCATGAAGATGATGCTGGGAGCGGCCTGCGCGGCCGCCCTCGTCGCCTTCGGCGCCGCGGCGCAGGAGGTCCCGCAAAGCGTCGACCAGATTGCCGAGCCCGGCGGCACGCTGCCGGGCGAGCCGGAGGTCGCGCTGGTCAAGGTGGCCGACGGCTTCCTCGACCCGGTCAACGTGACGAGTGCCGGCGACGGCTCGGGGCGGATCTTCGTCGTCGAGCGCGCGGGCCGGGTCAAGATCGTCAACCCGGACGGCTCGGTGAACGAGGACCCGTTCCTCGACCTGACGGCGATCAACCCGCTCGGCACCAACGTGCAGACCGGGTTCGTCGAGCAGGGCCTTTACGCCCTCGCCTTCGACCCGAACTTCACGGAAAACAACTACATCTACGTCCACTACGCCTCGCTGCCCTTTAATGGCGACGGCATGATCGTGCGCATCACCGTGGACCCGGAGAGCCCGGACGTGATCAGCCCCGACCGGGTCAACGAGACGGCCAAGGTGATCATGCGGATCGAGCAGCCCTGGTATAATCACAACGGCGGCCAGATCGAGTTCGGGCCCGACGGCTACCTCTACATCGGCTCCGGTGACGGCGGCTGGGAGGGCGATCCCTACGAGGCCGGCCTCGACCTCTCCACCCGGCTCGGCAAGATCCTGCGCATCGACGTCCATCCGGACGACGACGGGGACGCCTACGACATCCCGGACGACAACCCGCTGGCGGACGCCGCCAAGGAGCAGCTCATGGTGCTCTTCGGCATCACCGAGGAGCAGTTCGCCAAGATCAAGACCCGCGCCTTGCCTGAGATCTGGGCCTACGGCGTGCGCAATCCGTACGAGTTCGCCTTCGATCCGGATTCCGGCGATCTCTTCATCGCCGATGTCGGCCAGAACCACTGGGAGGAGATCATCTATCAGCCGGCTGATTCGCCTGGCGGCGAGAATTATGGCTGGCCGCGTATGGAGGCCGGGTTCTGCCACCCGATGACAGGTGACCCCGCGAACGTGGACTGCGCGGTGGTCGGCGTGCTGCCGGCGGCGCAGTATCCGCACCAGGTGCCCTGGCCGGGCGCCGAGGAGCTCGAGGACGGCCATGGCTGCTCGGCCCAGGGCCTCGGCGTGGCCAACTACGGGGGCATGGACGGCGTCTACCTCGTCGGCGACTGGTGCTCGGGCCGCCTCTTCGGGCTCGGCTGGGACGGCAGCCAGTGGCAGCTTCAGGTGCTGCTGCAGAGCGAGCTGCAGTTCACCGCCGGCGGCTATGACGAGGACGGCAACGTGCTCGCCGTCAGCGCCAACAACTTCTACCTCTCCGACACCGGCCCGGACACGAACCCGCCGGGCGCGCTCTGGCGCGTCACGCCGGCGGACGAGGTGCCGGACGGCGCCGAGGTTGCGCGTACTGTCGAGTGACCCGGATCACCCGTGATCATGGCGCGCCGGGGCCGCCGGCTCCGGCGCGTCTTCTTCGGATGGCCCTCGGAACGGAGTGCTCGATGCCCAGGATCGCCCGTCTTGCCGCCGTCTTCGCGCTGGCTGCTTTCCCGGCCGTGGCCGGCGACATCACCTTTCGCCACGCCTTGGACAACGAGCCGCTGGAGTTCGAGTACCGGCCGGACCAGGAGATCACGCCGGCGGTCGAGAAATTTCGCCAGACCGGCGAGAACCCGTACGCGGGCGACGAGGAGGTCATTGCCGAGGGCAAGGAACTTTACGCGAAATACTGCCAGGCCTGCCACCTGCCCGACGGGACGGGCCGCATCGGTCCGAGTCTCGTCGACGGCAAGTGGAAGTACGAGCGCGCCGACACCGAGGTCGGCCGGTTCGAGGTCATCTATGCCGGGGCGGCTGGCGCGATGCAGGCCTTCGGCCGGCGCATCGACCAGGACGCGATCCTGAAGGTGATGGCCTATATCGACACGCTCGCGGAGAAGTGACGCGTCGGAAGCTCCCGGCGCGAGCAGGACAGCGGAGCACGCTGCGGAACTATTTCCCGACACGTGGACAATTCAACTTACCAATCGTAAGGTTTCATCCGCGGCGAGCGAACCGGCCGGCCCATGGGACGGCACGCGAGCCGCGTCAAACCAGGGAGGAAAGCATGAAACTCAGCCGGACGATCTCCAGCCTTGCGGTAATCGCGGTCGCGGGGCTCGTGGCCGACGACGCCGCGGCCCAGGTCAAGATCAAGCTCGAGCCGTTCGTGACCGGGCTCAACCAGCCAATCGCCATGGTCGAGACGCCGGACGGGCGCATGTTCGTCAACGAGCAGTGGGGACGCGTACGCGTGGTCAGCGAGGACGGCGAGCTGCTTGGCGAGCCGCTTCTCGACGTCCGTCACAAGATCATCGACCGCTTCCCGGATTTCGACGAGCGCGGCCTGCTCGGCCTCACGCTGCACCCTGATTTCGAGAACAACGGCCGATTCTACGTCGCCTATTCGGGCCACAAGGACTGGCAGGGCGATCTGGGGCAGCTGCTCTGGTACGACCACAACAACGTCATCGAGGAGTACACGATCTCCGACGAGAACCCGAATCTCGCCGACCGGACCACGGGCCACATGATCTCGTCGATCCCCTGGCCGCAATTCAACCACAACGGCCATTGGATCGACTTCGGGCCCGACGGGATGCTGTATGTCTCGGTGGGTGACGGCGGCTATGCCAATGACTGGGGCATCGGCCACAACGTGCTCAAGGGCAACGGGCAGGACGTGATCGATGTGCACGGCTCGATCGCGCGGCTGAACCCGGACACCGGCGCGGCGGCCGAGGGCAACCCGGATCTCGGGCCGGACGCCGATCCGCGCATCTGGGCCTACGGCCTGCGCAACGCCTGGCGCTGCTCCTTCGACATGGGCGGCGACAACGAGCTCTTCTGCGCCGACGTTGGCCAGAACAGCTACGAAGAGGTCGACATCGTCGAGGCCGGCGACAACCTCGGCTGGCGCCGGATGGAGGCCAGCCACTGCTTCGACTACACGCAGCCCGACAGCCATCCGGACAGCTGCGACACCTCCGGCCTGAAGATGCCGATCCTCGAATACGAGAACTGCACGGCGCGGCCGCAGAACTGCAAGGGCATCTCGATCACCGGCGGTTATGTCTACCGCGGCAGCCACGAGGCCTGGCAGGGCAAGTACATCTTCGGCGACTGGTCGAAGCAGTTCGGCACCCATGACGGCCAGATCTTCTTCGGCACCGAGGGGGATGACGGCAACTGGACCATGGAGACGGCAGAGGTCGTGAACATGGAGGGGAACCTGCCCTACATCCTGTCCTTCGCGCAGGGCAACGACGGCGAGGTGTACGCGCTCACCTCCGTCACCACCGGTCCGGTGGGCAGCCTCGACACGATCTACAAGATCGTCCCGGCCGAGTGAGCGGCCACCGGAACCGCCCCCGGGCGCGTTCAAGCGATGACCCGAGAGGCGCCCCGCACCGCGGGGCGTCTTGCCTGAAAGACAGGGAGCAGTCGATGAGAAAGGCCGTGACACCTCTTGTCCTCGCCGCCGCCCTCGGCGCCGCGGCAATCGCCCAGGAGGTGAGCAAGCCCCCGGAACCCTTCACCGAGGAGTTTCTGAAGAGCGAGGAGAACATCGAGGCCGGCAAGACGGTCTGGGACGAGCAGTGCAAGCATTGTCACGGCAAGGACGCTTATCCCGGCAAGGCGCCGAAGCTGAAGCCCTACAAGTACGAGCCCGAGTTCGTGTATCGCCGCGTCACCGACGGCTTCCGCAAGATGCCGCCCTGGAAGGAGGTTTACTCGGACCTCGAGCGGATGCAGGTGACGGCCTATATTCTCAGCGAGAATTTCTCGCCCTGACCGCCGACGGGGCTTCCCGGCCGCCTCAATACAGAGCGCCCGCGGGCCCAGGGCCTGCGGGCGCTGCTTTTCATGCCCTTGCGGGCAGCGGGATATGGTGCGGTCGAGAAGCACGGTACGTGTGATCATCCACGTCCATTGCAGACCAGGCTTGCACACCGCCCATTCCCTATGTATCTGACGATACAACAAAAATGCCCAAGGCTGACCAAGGCGGCACAAATCAATAGCCGCACATAATGGTGGGCCAAGTGGTGGGCCAGCTGGTGGGCTGGATGGTGGGCTAGGAAACAGGAGCAGGAGGATACGAGCATGCCGCTGACCGCGCTCGGCATAAAGAAGGCTGGCGATGGCCGCCTTGGAGACGGTAACGGGCTCAGCCTCTACAAGAAGGGCGACGGCGGCAAGTGGATCTGGCGCTACTCCTTCGCGGGAAACCGGCGAGAAATGGGCTTGGGCACGTGGCCCACGGTAAGCTTGGCGGATGCTCGAAAGGAACGAGACCGCTGGGCTCTGACTTTGAGCCAGGGGAAAGACCCGATTTCCGAACGCGACGCTGCAAAGGCGGCAGCACGCGACGCGCTGACGCGCCAGGATCCGCCGTTGGAGCAGCTGGCGAGGGAGTTCTTCGAGACCTACAAGCGAAGCCTCCGCGCGGATGGCGCTTCAGCACGCTGGATGTCACCCTTGGAGAAGCACGTTTTCCCAAAGATCGGCCGCAAGCCTGTATCGACCATTCATCAGACGGACGTCCAGAATGTGTTGAAGCCGATTTGGCATTCGAAGCATCCTACGGCGGAAAAGGCCATCCAACGGCTGCGACTGATCTTCCGCGAAGGACATCTGCGCGGGCATGACTGCGACCCCTTGACGATCGACAAGGCCCAGAGCCTGCTCGGCCACGTGCAGCACAAGACGACGTCGATCGAAGCCACACCATGGCAGGATATTCCGCAATTGTATGCTTGGCTGGAAGGGAAAGGCACCTCGGCGTCATGCCTGCAGTTCATGATCCTGACGCTCGTCCGTGCCACGGGATGTCGCGGGGCCCGATTCGAAGAATTCAACGGTGACGTCTGGACCGTACCGGCAGATCGAATGAAGGGAAGAGAGGGAAGGGTCGACGCCTTTCGGGTCCCGCTCTCAGCTCAAGCGCTCGCGATCATCGACCGGCGCAGGGAGCTCGGCAGCGAGTGGGTCTTTCCAGGCTACCTAGGAACGCCCGTGACACTTGACGCTCTGTCGAAGTTCATGAGGGACAATAAAATAGTAGGTAAGCCACACGGCTTTCGCACGAGCTTTCGAACCTGGGTTCAGGACAATGACGCGGCTCCATTCGACGTCGCTGAGACGATCCTTGCGCACAAGATCGGCGGCAAGACCGAGCGCGCTTATGCCAGGTCCGACCTCCTTGAGAGGCGGCGCGATACCATGATGAAATGGTCCCGATATGTAACGGGCCAATCTGAAGTGCCCATGCGGGAGGCTTCTTGAGGCCAACATAAATCACGCGAGGCTGACGCTTCGCCTGAACCGTCGGTTTCGCGCTGCCTGCACGCAATACGGAGTCAGCCGCTGGTGTTCCCAGCCGATCAAACACGTTAGCGCGCAGCCGCGCGCCGGACCCGGCAACGGAGCGGCCAGGGCGCACAAATGTCCACGCTCACGCTGGATTTCGGGCCGCCCGGACGGCCGGCGGCACCGTACAAGGAAAAAACCCCCACACCACCGAGTGGCTGTTGCAGGAGGACCCGGCGCGGGCGCGGGCCGAGCCGGCGGTGGATAATGCAGCCGCGCCAGACTTCGCCGCCGTGGCCGGCCGGGTGCAGGACCGTCAGGACGGCGCGACCGGTGGCGGCGGCGAGGCCACAGGCGGGGGCTCCAAGGTCGCGCAGGCGCGGCCGCGCAAGCACGTCGATCTTTACCGCGACTTTATGCAGGCGACCGGCGCGCCGCCGCGGGACGAACAGGGCCGCACAGATTCAGGCGAGAGCGGGCAGGGGCCTGAGTCGAAGATCAATCGCCACCACATCATAAGCCCCGGGACGATCCCGAGCGCGATCTGTAGGCGGCGGTTCTGCCATCATCATCGTCAGGGCGCCGACGACGGTGACGACTCGACGCAGATGATCACGATCACGAGCAAGGCGATAATGATGATGACGATCATCACCATCGCGGTGCCGGCGGTCGCGCCGGTGAAGCCGCGTCCGCCTATCAACCCGACTTGCAAATCGTCGTGCTCATCATCGGCATGACGACGATCACGATGCTCACCATGATCAGGATCGCTGCCTTTCTCGCCCTGCGCCGGGCGCCGGTCTCAGGTGAGCGAGCGACGGTGGCTCCGAGCGGAGGGCTGAAGAGGATCCGGAATAAACGGTATGCGGTATAACGTCCATTATCGTGTACGTTAATGGCATTACCGTTCATTAAGATGAACCTTATGGACAAAAGGCATTGGTGGAAACTTTGACGTAAGGTCCATTATCATGTACGTTATAAGGGATAAGGTAAATCAGAGTGAACGTTATGGCGAAGAAGCGGACTCCAGCGACGGCAACACCGATCCCGGTCAGGCGCGCCCTGCGCAAGCTCGGCCAGGACATCCGTGATGCGCGGCTGCGCCGCCGCATTCCGGTCGCCGTGATGGCCGAACGCGCCTCCATCAGCCGGGTGACGCTCAACAAGGTGGAGAAGGGCGAACCCACCGTCTCGGTCGGCATCTATGCGACTGTGCTCTTTGTGCTTGGGCTGATCGACCGGCTCGCCGAGCTGGCCGACGTGCGGCACGACTCCGTCGGGCTCGAACTTGAGGAAGAGCAACTGCCCCAACGCATACGCCACCCGCGGCCCCGGACATCCACGTCCTCCCGACCGGAGGACAAATGATGGATACCGAGACCCTCGTCCATGTCGACATCGAGGGTGAGCCGGTCCTGGCCGGCCGGCTCTGGGCGCGCATGCGCAAAGGCCGTGAGAGCGCGACGTTCGAGTATGACCGCGACTGGCTCAACGACCGGCGGCGGTTTTCCCTGGAGCCGGCGCTGCGGCTCGGCCCGGGACCGTTCCACACGCGAGCGGGACGGCCGCTGTTCGGCGCCATCGGCGACTCCGCGCCCGACCGCTGGGGGCGCGTCCTCATGCGCCGCGCCGAACGGCGGCGTGCCGAGCGCGCCGGGGAGACGCCGCGCACGCTGCGCGAGATCGACTACCTCCTCATGGTCGACGACGAGGCGCGCCAGGGCGCGCTGCGCTTTAAGGCCGAAGAGGGCGGCCCCTTTCTGGCCCCGTATGACCGCGCGCGGATTCCGCCGCTCGTTGATTTGCCGCGACTGCTTTCGGCCGCCGAGCATGTCGCCGGCGATACGGACACCGACGAGGATCTCCGCCTGTTGCTGGCCCCGGGCTCGTCGCTCGGCGGCGCGCGGCCGAAAGCCTCTGTTCGGGACCGCGACGGCCACCTCGCGATCGCGAAGTTTCCGCATGAGGGTGACGAGATCAACATCGTGCTGTGGGAGGCCGTGGCGCTCACCCTCGCCGCGAAAGCCGGCATCCCCGTGCCGGACTGGCGGCTGGAGGCAGTCGGCGAGCGGCCTGTGCTGATCCTGCGCCGCTTCGATCGCGAGGGAGGGATGCGGATCCCGTTCCTCTCGGCGATGAGCATGCTGGATGCCACCGACAACGAGGCGCGGAGCTATCTCGAATTTGTCGACGTGCTGCGCCAGCACGGTGCGGCGCCACAGGACGACATGCAGGCGCTGTGGCGGCGGATCGTCTTCAGCATCCTGATCTCGAACACCGACGATCACCTGCGCAATCACGGCTTCCTTTACGGCGGGCCGGATGGCTGGCGTCTGGCGCCGGCGTACGACATCAACCCGGTGCCGACCGACATCAAGCCGCGCGTGCTTAGCACCGCCATTGATCTCGACGACGGCACCGCCTCCCTCGACCTGGCGCTGAGCGTGGCGGAATATTTTGACCTCGACGAAGGCGAGGCGCGGGATATCGCCGGTGCGGTCGGCGAAGCGGTCGCGACATGGCGTGAGGAGGCGGTGGGCGTCGGTCTCACAGCAGCCGAAATCGAGCGGATGGCTTCGGCCTTCGAGCATGAGGACCTCCGCGCGGCAACGGCTGTGTAGCGTAGGTACTTTGTTGCGGACGCGGGCGCAGCAAGCCATCGTCCGGGATTTGATGAGCTCGGGTCGGCCCCCAAAGCAGGCCCCTTGCCGTGCTTCTCCCGCGGCGCCGTCGCCCCGTCAGGGGTGAGGGCGACGGTCGCGCCGTACGAAGCAGGCAACCGTTAACCGCTGTAGTACCGGAGATTGATAAGACCTTGTTTTGCACACGTCACTTGGGCAATATAGCCAAAATGGCTATGTTGGCTGGTGCGCGGTGA
>JBEPXW010000016.1:0-12871 GCA_041641715.1 Pseudomonadota bacterium | reverse complement strand
GGCGAAGGCGACACCGCCGCCGCCGCCGGCCATGTTCACGACCTGCACGGTGCCGTCGACAATGCCGAGGTCCTGGAGCGTCTTGCCGACCTGGCGGCAGGTGAAGTCCCAGCCGCCGCCCGGGTTCGCCGGGGCGATGCACTCCGGACTTTGCGGCTCGAACGCCGATGCCGGCATGGCCTGGGTCGTCAGGGCCAGCGCGATCGCCGCGATGGCGCTGCGGGTGAGAGTGAGCTTGGGCATGATGTTCCTCCGCTTGTTGTGTTTCGGCCTCCGGGACGTTGCTGGGGTGCAATCTTGCCTGCACGGCGCTTCGGATACAATCGATTGAGGCGGAGCTGCCCTAAATGGCCCCAGGTGACATCGGGCACGGCGGGCCGGAGCGTGCGAATTGCGCTTGCATCACGTACTGAACAGCGACCGCCGCGTTTCGGCTGTCTGCCGACCGCGCCAGACCCTCACAATGCGGGCTCATCCGAGGCCGAGGCGGCCGCCTCTCGCATTCGAAGAGCTCGGCCCGTCGACGGACGGCCCATCCGGGCTGGCCGAAACGGACTCCTCCGAACCCGTTGGCCGTGGATGTCGTGATCCGTTAGCATGCGCGGCGGACGCGCCGTTCGGGACCCGTCTCGGCTCCGTGGGCGGTCTCCGCGATCCATGCCGCCCGAACCGCTCGCCGCTTCACCGGGACCGGAATGACGAACGATCCGCTGCTGCAACCCTACCGGCTCAGGCACCTCACGTTGCGCAATCGGCTGATGACCACGGCGCACGAGCCCGCCTATTCCGAGGACGGGATGCCCAAGGACCGCTATCGGCTCTACCACCTCGAGCGGGCGAAGGGCGGCCTCGCGCTGACCATGACCGCGGGCTCGGCGCTGGTCTCGCCGGACAGCCCGGCGGCCTTCGGCAATCTCCACGCCTACGACGACGCGATCATGCCCTGGCTCCGCCGGCTCGCCGACGACTGCCACGAGGCCGGGGCCGCGGTGATGATCCAGCTCACTCATCTCGGCCGGCGCACGCGCTGGAACACCGCCGACTGGCTGCCGGTGCTCTCGGCCTCGCCCGTGCGCGAGCCGGCCCACCGGGCGTTCCCGAAGGAGGCCGAGGACTGGGACATCGAGCGCATTGTCGCCGACTATGCTTCCGCCGCCGCGCGCATGCAGGCCGCCGGCCTCGACGGCATCGAGTTCGAGGCCTATGGGCACCTGATGGACTCGTTCTGGTCGCCGGCCACCAACCGGCGGGCGGACGCCTATGGCGGCAGCCTCGACAACCGCCTGCGCTTCACCTGGGCCGTGATCGATGCCGTGCGCGCAGCCGTCGGGCCCGATTTCATCGTCGGCATCCGCATGGTGGCCGACGAGGACTGGGAACAGGGGCTTACGCGCGACGAGGGCGTCGAGATCGCCCGGCGCCTGGCCGACTCGGGCAAGGTCGACTTCCTCAACCTGATCCGCGGGCATATCGACACCGACGCGGCGCTCACCGGCGTGATCCCGCTCCAGGGCATGCGCTCGGCGCCGCATCTCGACTTCGCCGGCGAGGTGCGCGTCGCCACCGGCGTCCCGGTGTTCCACGCCGCGCGCATCGCCGATGTCGCCACCGCGCGCCACGCCATTGCGGCCGGCAAGCTCGACATGGTCGGCATGACCCGGGCCCACATCGCCGACCCGCATATCGGGCGGAAGGTCATGGCGGGCGAGGAGCACCGGATCCGCCCCTGCGTCGGCGCGACCTACTGCCTCGATCGGATCTACGAGGGCGGCGAGGCGCTCTGCATCCACAATGCGGCCACGGGCCGCGAGGGGTGGATCCCGCACGACATTGTGAAAGCGGAGGAGTCGCGGCGAACCGTCGTGGTGGGCGCTGGGCCGGCGGGGCTGGAGGCCGCTCGCGTGGCGGCCGAGCGGGGGCACCGGGTGACAGTGCTGGAGGCGCAGGACCGTGCGGGCGGGCAAGTGAACCTGATTGCGCAACTGCCGCGCCGGCGCGAGATGGAAGGCATCATCGACTGGCGGCTGGCGGAGCTCGAACGCCTCGGCGTCGAGCTTCGCTACGGCGTGCTGGCCGAGGCCGGGGACGTGCTGGCGCTCGACCCCGAGGTGGTGGTGATCGCCACGGGCGGCCTGCCGCAGAGTCCGGCGCTGGAGGCGGGGGACGACCTCGTCACCACGGGCTGGGACATCCTCTCTGGCGCGGCAAAGCCGGCGGAGACGGTCCTGCTCTACGACGACCACGGCGGCCATGAGGGCATGAGCGCCGCCGAGCTGATCGCCGGGGCGGGGAGCCGGCTGGAACTCGTGAGCCCGGAGCGGTTCTTCGCCCCGGAGATGGGCGGACTCAACCACGCCCCCTACATGCGCGCCTTCCACGAGCACGCGGTCCGGATCACCATCAACACGCGGCTGACCGGCGTCCGGCGCGAGGGCAACCAGCTGGTCGCGGCCCTCGGCTCGGACTTCGCGCCGGGCTGGCGCGACGAGCGCCGGGTGGATCAGGTGGTGGCGGAGCACGGGACGGCGCCGCTCGACGAGCTCTATTTCGCCCTCAAGCCGCTGTCGCGGAATCTCGGAGCCGTCGATTACGACAGCCTGGTTCGGGGAACGGGCCCGCTCTTTCCGGACAACAACGCGGACGGGCGTTTCCGGCTTTACCGCATCGGTGATGCCGTCGCCGCGCGGAACATCCACGCCGGCATCTACGATGCCGTTCGAACGGGACTGCGGTGGTAGAAGGCCGTTGCGCCCGGAGCAGCTCGCCCTTCAGGGTAAGCCGGTGAAACGATCATGCCCGAACGGCAGAGACGGTTCGAGCAGCCATCGAGCCTGCACGAGCGGACCATGTGTCCGGATGCCCGGATCGAGCGCGGGCGTGACCTCGTCCGGCTTGGCCGTGGAGGCGCTACAGCACCCCGAGGCACCAGCGCACGATGCCCTTTTGCACGTGCAGCCGGTTCTCCGCCTCGTCGAACACCACCGACTGCGGCCCGTCGAACACCTCCGAGGTGACCTCCTCCTCGCGGTGGGCAGGAAGGCAGTGCATGAAGATGGCGTCGGGCTTGGCCGCCGCCATCAGCTCCGCGTTGACCTGGTAGGGCTTGAGCTGGTTGTGCCGGCGCTCGCGCGTGGTCAGGTCGTCATGCATCGAGAGCCAGCAGTCGGTGACCACCGCGTCCGCCCCTTCGACGGCGCGGAAGGGATCGCGCTCGAGTCGCACGGCGGCCCCCTCGCGCCGGGCTCCGGCGACGACCTCCGGGTCGGGCTCGAGCGTCTCGGGGCCAGCGACCACCAGCTCGTAGCCGAAGCGGGCCGCGCCGTGAATGAAGCTGGCGCAGACATTGTTGCCGTCACCGGCCCAGACCAGCTTCGCCCCCCGGATCGGGCCCTTCTTCTCCTCGAAGGTCATCACGTCGGCCATGATCTGACAGGGATGCGTGCGGTTGGTGAGCCCGTTAATGACCGGCACCGTGGCGTGCTCGGCGAGCTCCCCGAGCGTCTCCGGGCTGTAGGTGCGGATCATGATGAGATCGACATAGCGGCTGAGCACGCGGGCGGTGTCGGCCACCGTCTCGCCGTGGCCGAGCTGCAGCTCGGAGCCGCTCAGCACCATGGTCTCGCCGCCCATCTGGCGGATGCCGACGTCGAAGGAGATGCGCGTCCGGGTCGAGGGCTTCTCGAAGATGAGCGCGACGATACGCCCCCGGAGCGGTTGCTCGGCGTCCGGCACGAGCTTGGCGGCGCCGTCGCGCGCGGCCTTGATCTCGCCCGCTCGGGCGATGATCCGCTCGAGCTCGGGCGGGGACACCTGGTCGAGGTCGAGGAAGTGCCGCGTCATGCGGCGCCCTCCCGCGTGAGCGCGGCGCAGGCGGCGTCGAGCCGCGCCGCGCCCTCGGCGAGATCCTCGTCCGAGATGATGAGCGGCGGCAGCACGCGCAGGACATTGTCGCCGGCCGGCACCGTCAGGAGACCCTGCGCGCGCGCCGCTCCGTGGAGATCGGCGTTCTTGCGCCCCTCGACGACCTTGAGGCCGAGCATCAGCCCCTCGCCGCGCAGCTCGGCGATCACGCCGGGATGTGCGTCGACTAGCCCCGCGAGGCGCTGGCGCAGGTACCCGGCCTTCTCCTTCACCGCGTCGAGGAAACCGGGCGCGAGGATTTCGTCGAGTACTGCGTTGCCCACGGCGCAGGCCAGCGGGTTGCCGCCATAGGTCGAGCCGTGCGCGCCCGCGGTCATGCCGGCGGCGGCGGCTTCTGTGGCGAGGCAGGCGCCGAGCGGGAAGCCGCCGCCAATGCCCTTGGCCACGCCCATCAGGTCCGGTGTGAACCCGGCCTGCTCATGGGCGAAGAGCGTGCCGGTGCGGCCCATGCCGCTCTGGATCTCGTCGAGGACGAGCAGGATGCCGTGCTCGTCGGCGAGGCGCCGCAACCCCTTCAGGAACCCGTCGGGCGCCGTTCGGATGCCGCCCTCGCCCTGGATCGGCTCGACGAGGATGGCGGCCGTCTCCGGCCCGATGGCCGCGCGCGCCGCCTCGAGGTCGCCCCAGGGCACCTGGTCGAAGCCGGGGAGGAGCGGGCCGAAGCCCATGACCAGCTTTTCCTGGTTCGCGGCCGAGATGGTGGCCAGCGTGCGCCCGTGGAAGGCACCGTCGAAGGTGACGATGCGGTTGCGCTCGGGCGCGCCCTTCTCGTGCCAGTACTTCCGTGCCGCCTTGATGCAGCACTCCATCGCCTCGGCGCCGGAGTTGGTAAAGAAGACGGAGTCGGCGAAAGTGGCGTCAACGAGCCGCTCGGCGAGGCGCGTCTGCTCCGGGATCTCGTAGAGGTTCGAGACGTGCCAGACCTTGTGCGCCTGGCGCTCGAGCGCGGCGATGAGGTTCGGGTGGGCATGGCCGAGCGCGTTGACCGCGATACCGGCGCCGAAGTCGAGGTAGCGCGTGCCGTCCGTGGCGATCAGCCACGCGCCCTCGCCCCGCTCGAAGGCGAGGGGTGCCCGTGCGTAGGTCGGCATGACGGGCGATATCATCGGGCCCAGGCTCCCCGTCCGGGGCGTCTCAGACGCCGTTCCACAAAAGCAAACGCGCCCCGCTGGCGCCATGCCATGGGGCGACTTTTGGCGTTATGGCGAAGGGGACGGGCGCTGTCAACGCCATGCCCCCCGCCGCGCGCCCTTGCGGCCGTGGTCGCCCCGACCCTAACCTCGCGGCCATGCAGTGCGAGTTTGCGCCATGACCGCCGTGCTCGACCTCCTGCGCCGCATGCTCGGCCTCGGGCAGGAGGAGGGCCTCGAGCGGCAGTTCGGCGCCATCCCGTGGCGGCGCACGCCCGAGGGCATCGCCTTCCTGCTGGTCACTTCGCGCCGGACCGGGCGCTGGATCTTTCCGAAGGGCGGGCGTATCGCGCTTCTTTCCGGCGCCGCCTGCGCCGCGCAGGAGGCATACGAGGAGGGGGGAGTCGAGGGCACCGTGGCCGACCGGCCCGTCGGTAGCTATCACGGCGTCAAGCTCCGCTCCGGCGGCGAGTCCACGATCGAGGTCGAGATGTATCCGCTCGAGGTCGAGCTCGTGCTCGACGACTGGCCCGAGCGCGGCCAGCGCCGCCGGCGCTGGGCCGCGACCGACGAGGCCTGCATTCTGCTCTCCGAGCCCGGGCTCGTTGCGCTTGTGCGCGACTTCGCCGCTCGGCAGGAGACCGAGGCGCAGGACGGCGACGCGGGCGGCACGGCCCGCTAGCGCCGAGGGTGGCGTCGGCGGCGCGGAGGCGCTACTGCTCGCCCGGCGGATCGGGCAGCCGCGGGGGGAGCCATGAAGGCGGAAGACGGGGGGCGGCGCAGCATCCTGATCACCGGCTGCTCGTCCGGCATCGGCCACCACCTCGCCCACGCGCTCAACGGGCGGGGCTGGCGCGTGTTCGCCACCTGCCGGCAGGCGGCGGACTGCGAGCGTCTGGAGGCGGAGGGGCTCGAGAGCTTCCGCCTCGACTACGAGGCGCCGGAGAGCATCGAGGCCGGCTTTGCGGAGGCCATGGCGCGCACGGGCGGGCGGCTCGACGCGCTCTTCAACAACGGCGCCTACGCCATCCCCGGCGCCGTCGAGGACGTGCCGGTCGGGGCCCTGCGCCAGATTTTCGAAGCCAATCTCTTCGGCTGGCATGACCTGACGCGCCGCGCCATCCCCGTGATGCGGGCTCAGGGGTCGGGCCGGATCGTGATGAACTCCTCCGTCCTCGGCTTCATCTCGGCGCGCATGCGGGGCGCCTACGTCGCCAGCAAGCACGCGCTCGAGGGCTACACCGACACGCTCCGGCTCGAGCTCCGAAATGTGCCGATCCACGTGATTCTCCTGGAGCCGGGGCCGATCCGCACGAAGTTCCGCGACAACGCGCGGCTGCAGTACGAGCGCTGGATCGACCGCGAGCACTCGGCCTGGGCCGAGTTCTACCGCGATGTCGTCGACAAGCGTCTCTACGAGGGCAAGGAGAAGCCCGACCCCTTCGAGCTGGGGCCGGAGGCCACCACGCGGAAAATGATCCACGCGCTGGAAAGCCCGCGGCCCCGCCCGCGCTACTATGTGACGACGCCGACCTATATCGTAGGCATGTGCAAGCGGCTGCTGCCGACGCGGTGGCTCGACCGCATCCTGATGCTCGGCTAGGAGAGGCCCGATGTCCGGCTTCGTCTTTTTTCTCGCGGCGGCCGCTGTCCTCGCGACGCTCGGCGTATTGCTGATCGGCGTCGGCGGCTTCGGCTCGCGTCGGCGGCACGGCAAGGAGGGGGCGCGGTTCTCGAACAAGCTGATGCGCTACCGCGTCATCGCCCAGTTCGTCGCGATCGTGCTGGTGATGCTGACCGTGCTGCTGATACAGAGCGGGAACTGAGCAATGCGCCGCCGGCGCGTACGGGGGAGGCCGCCATGGTCGTGCTGAACAGGATCTACACGCGCACCGGCGACAAGGGCGAGACTGCCCTCGGCGACGGCACGCGGGTGGCGAAGCACGCGCTCCGCGTCGAGGCCTACGGAACGGTGGACGAGACCAACGCCGTGCTCGGCCTCGCCCGGCTCCACACCGAGGGGGAGATGGACGCGGCGCTCGCCCGGATCCAGAACGATCTGTTCGATCTCGGCGCCGACCTCTGCCGCCCCGCCGCCGAGGGAGAGGACGAGGCCGAGCACCCGCCGCTTCGCGTCATCCCGGTCCAGGTCGAGCGCCTCGAGCGCGAGATCGACGCCATCAACGAAAACCTCGCCCCGCTCCGCTCCTTCGTCCTGCCGGGTGGCTCGGCCCTCGCGGCGCATCTCCACCACGCGCGCACGGTCTGTCGTCGGGCCGAGCGGCTGACGGTGGCGCTGGCCGGAGCCGAGCCGGTGGGCGAGGCGGCGATCCGCTACATCAACCGGCTTTCGGACTGGCTCTTCGTCGCCGGGCGGGCGGCGAACGCCGACGGCGCGGGCGACGTCCTGTGGGTTCCCGGAAAGCATCGCTGAGCGTCGCGCTCGCCGCGCTCGCGCTGCTGGCGGCTGTTCCGGCGCGGCCGGCCGAGTCGCCGGCCCCCGCGGACCGGATCTGCGCGCTGATCGCAGCGGCGGCCGAGCGCCACGCCCTGCCGCCCGCCTTCCTCGCCCGGCTGATCTGGAAGGAGAGCCGCTTCGACCTCCGCGCCGTCAGCCACATGGGGGCCATCGGCGTCGCCCAGTTCATGCCGTCGACGGCGAAGCGGCGTGGCCTGGCCGACCCGTTCGACCCGGCGCAGGCGATTGCCGCCTCGGCCGCGTATCTTGCGGAGCTGAGGGCGGCGTTCGGCAATCTCGGCCTCGCGGCGGCCGCCTATAACGCCGGCGAGGACCGGGTGGCGGCCTGGCTCGCCGGCCGGCGCGGCCTGCCGGGCGAGACGCTGGCCTACGTTCACTCCATCACCTTCCGCCCCGCCCGCTGGTTCCGCAAGGCCGGGCGCGAGGTGGAGCCGCGCCCCCTGGTCGAGGGCCGCCCCTTCGCCGAGGCCTGCCGCGGCCTGCCGGTGATGAAGACCCGCGCCGTGCTGTTCGAGGGTGCAGACTGGCAGCCCTGGGGCGTGCAGGTGGCGGGAAACCCGCGCCGCGCGGCGGCGATGGCCCAGTTCGCCCGGGTGCAGGCGCGGCATGCCGGCATCCTCGGCGAGCGGTCGCCGATGATCCTGCGCGACCGTATCGGCGGGCGGCGTATCTGGGCCGTGCGACTCGGCGCCGACAGCCGCGGCAAGGCGAGCCGCCTCTGCCGCCGGCTGCGGGCCGCGGGCGCGGCCTGCCTCGTGCGGCGGAACTGAGCCCGCGCGGCGATTCCCCGTCCCGCCGCGTCGTTTTTTCTCTACGCGCGGGGGGCCGGTTGCGCTAAGCGTGCCCGCGAATTAAACGGTCCGCAGGTTTCCGCGGACCGCCGACCGTCTCGAGGAGGAGCGCAATGAAGGTGCTGGTGCCCGTCAAGCGCGTGATCGACTACAACGTTAAGGTCCGCGTCAAGGCGGACAAGAGCGGCGTCGATCTCGCCAATGTCAAGATGTCGATGAACCCGTTCGACGAGATCGCCGTCGAGCAGGCCATCCGCCTCAAGGAGGCCGGCCAGGCGGAGGAGGTCGTCGCCGTCTCCATCGGTGTCAAGCAGAGCCAGGAGACGCTGCGCACCGCGCTCGCCATGGGCGCCGACCGCGCCATCCTGGTCGAGGCGGCGGAGAACGTGGACACCGACATCGAGCCGCTCGCGGTCGCCAAGATCCTGAAAGCGGTCGTGGACGAGGAGGCGCCCGGGCTCGTCATCATGGGCAAGCAGGCGATCGACAACGACATGAACGCCACCGGCCAGATGCTCTCGGCGCTTCTCGGCTGGCCGCAGGCAACCTTCATCTCGAAGCTCGAGCTGGCCGACGGCGGGGCGAAGGTGGTGCGTGAGGTCGACGGCGGCCTGCAGGCGATCAGGGTGAAGACCCCGGCGATCGTCACCGTGGACCTCCGCCTCAACGAGCCGCGCTATGCGAGCCTTCCCAACATCATGAAGGCGAAGAAGAAGCCGCTGGAGACCAAGACCCCGGCGGACTACGGTGTCGATGTTGCGCCCCGGCTCGAGGTGGTCTCGGTCAGCGAGCCGCCGCCGCGCAAGGCCGGCGTCAAGGTCGGCTCGATTCCCGAGCTAGTGGAGAAGCTCAAGAACGAAGCGGGAGTGCTCTGAGATGGCCGTGCTAGTCGTCGCCAAGCACAACAACGAGCATCTAGACGAGTCGACCGCCAAGACGGTCGCCGCCGCCGCCGCGCTGGGCGACGAGATCCACGTCCTCGTCGCCGGCAAGGACTGCAAGGCCGCGACCGAGGAGGCCGCGCGAATCGAGGGGGTCGCCAAGGTCATCCAGGTAGAGTGCTAGGCCTACGGCCACCGCCTGGCCGAGCCGCTCTCGCTCCTGATCGCCAAGGTCGCCGAGCCCTACTCCCACGTTTTCGCCCCCGCGATCACCTCTGGCAAGAATGTCATGCCGCGAGTCGCGGCGTTGCTCGACGTGATGATCGTCCCGGACGTTCAGGAAGTCGTGGACGCCGACACCTTCGTCCGCCCGATCTACGCCGGCAACGCGATCCAGACCGTGAAGTCGCACGACGCCCGCAAGGTCGTGACCGTGCGCGGCACGTCCTTCGACGCGCCGGGCGAGCAGGACCCCGCGCCGATCGAGACGGCGGAGCCCGCCGAGGATCCGGCCCTCTCGGAGTGGGTCGAGGACATGGTGGCGAGCACCGACCGGCCCGATCTCACCTCCGCAAAGGTCGTGATCTCCGGCGGGCGCGGCATCGCGGCGAAGGAGAACTTCGAGCTGATCGAGAAGGTCGCCGACAAGCTCGGCGCGGCGGTCGGCGCGTCGCGCGCGGCGGTGGATTCGGGCTACGCCCCGAACGACTGGCAGGTGGGCCAGACCGGCAAGGTGGTCGCACCCGACCTCTACATCGCGGTCGGCATCTCCGGGGCCATCCAGCACCTCGCGGGCATGAAGGATTCGAAGGTGATCGTCGCCATCAACAAGGACGAGGAGGCGCCGATCTTCCAAGTGGCCGACTATGGCCTCGTCGCCGACCTGTTCCAGGCGCTGCCGGAGCTCGAGAAGGAGCTCGACAAGGGCTGAAGCCGGCCGGCCGCCGGCTTCCGGACGAGAGCGGCCCGCGCTCCGGCGCGAGCCGCAATATTCTTGCCCAGTTTTTTCACAGCCCCGCCTTGCAAAACGTCATGCCTCCGTCATACTTGCATGTTGCAGCGCACCATAAGAGGCGCGACAGGGGATAGTCGGGGATAGGAAGGCATGCAGATCCGCAGGGTTGGCGTCGTGGGCGCCGGTCAGATGGGCGCCGGGATCGCCCAGGTCTTCGCCCAGTCGGGTTTCGAGGTCTGGCTGACCGACATCGACCGGGAGCAGCTGGACAGCGCGATCGAGCGGATCGGGTGGGGCTATGGCCGCCTGGTCGAGAAAGGCGAGATGGCCGCGGACGACCGGGACGCGGCGTTGGCGCGCATCCACCCGACTATGGAGCTGGCCGAGCTCGGCGCCCTCGACCTCATCATCGAGTCCGCCACCGAGGACGAGGCGGTCAAGCTGAAGGTCTTCGCCGATCTGAAGCCGCACCTCGCGCCGCACACGATCCTCTCCTCCAACACCTCGTCGATCTCGATCACCCGGCTCGCCAGCGCCACCGACCGGCCCGAGCACTTCATGGGCTTCCATTTCATGAACCCGGTGCCGGTGATTCCGCTCGTGGAGTTGATCCGCGGAATCGCCACCTCGGACGAGACCTTCCAGGCGTTGAAGGAGGTGGTCACGCGCCTCGGCAAGACCTCGGCGAACGCCGAGGACTTCCCGGCCTTCATCGTCAACCGCATCCTCCTGCCGATGATCAACGAGGCGATCTACACGCTCTACGAGGGCGTCGGCACCGTGGAGAGCATCGACACGGCAATGAAGCTCGGCACGCGGCACCCGATGGGGCCGCTCGAGCTCGCCGACTTCATTGGCCTCGATGTCTGCCTCGCGATCATGAATGTCCTCCATGAGGGGCTCGCCGACACAAAGTACCGGCCCTGCCCGCTGCTCGTGAAATACGTCGAGGCGGGCTGGCTCGGCCGCAAGACGCGGCGCGGCTTCTACGACTACCGCGCCGATCCCCCCGTTCCGACCCGCTGACGGGCGCTCCGACTCGATCACGGCTTCGTCAGCCGGGCGTTCCCGCCGCCCCGGGGACGGGCTAGGTTAACGTCAGGCGCCCGCTCTGGGGCGCATGCAGTGCCGGGCGGGAGACGAACGCATGTGGAGAGTCGCGCTGACCGGCATCGCATCGCTGGCCGTCGCCGCGGGCCATGCCGTGGCCGAGCCGACCGAGTGGGCTGTCGCACCGGAGCAGTCGCGGATCGCCTTCGAGTACACCGCCGACGGCAAGGCGGTCGAGGGCCGGTTCACCGAGTTCTCCGGCCGGGGCGTGCTCGATCCCGCCGCGCCGGGGGATGCCATGCTCGAGCTCCGGATCGAGACGGGCAGCATCGAGCTCCCCGACGCGAAGGCGACCGCCTTCGCCACCTCGGCCGAGTGGTTCGACTCGGCCACCTACCCGGAGATCGTCTACCGCCTGATCGAACTGGCCCATCTCGAGGGCGAGCGCTACCGCGCCGAGGGGGACCTGACGATCCGCGGCAAGACACGGCCCGTCACGACCACCATCACCCTCGGGATCGGTAAGGAGACCGCGCGCGCTGCGGGCGACCTCACGATCAACCGCAAGGACTACGGGCTCGGCGTCGGGCCCTTGTCGCTCTTCGTCGATATCGGGCCGATGGTGACCGTCCGCTTCGAGTTGACGGCGCATCCCGCGACGTAGCATCGCAACCCGGGACGGACATAAGGGGGTGACATGGCTCTCGGCAACACGCGCACGAGCTGGGGTTGGCCCGCGCGGCTCCTGCACTGGCTGATCGCGGGGCTGGTGCTGTTCCAGTTCGGCCTCGGCATCTACATGACGGAGGCCGTAGAGGAAATCACCCGGCAGTTCGCGCTCTACCAGCTCCACAAGAGCTGGGGCTTCGTGATTTTCGCGCTGGCGCTCGTCCGCGTCGCGTGGCGCGCCACGCACCGCGCACCCGACTTGCCTTCTGACATGAGCCGGCTCGAGGCGCGGCTCGCGCGCGGAGCGCACCTCGCGCTCTATGTGCTCCTCTTGCTCATGCCCGTGACGGGCTGGCTGACGGTCACGGCCTCGACGCTGCAGGACGACTTCGGCGTCCGCAACACGGTGTTCGGACTGTTCGATCTGCCGGACCCGTTCCGGCCGGGCTCCGAAGCGCTCGAGACTCTGTTCTCGACACTTCACGGCTCGTTGGCCGCCGCCCTGGCGTTGGTCGTCCTCGCGCATGTCGGCGCGGCACTCCGCCACCACTACATTCGCCGCGACGGCGTGCTGAGGCGGATGATCCGGGGGCACTAGGGTCCCTCGGCGCGGTCCCGCGACGTGCTGCGTGGTGCGTCAGGTGACGTCGAGCACCTCGGCCCCGGTCAGCCGCACCAGCTCCTCGGCCGTCGTCGGGAAGACGGCGCGCGGCGTCCCGGCCGCCGCCCAGATCTCGGGATAGCCGGCGAGGTCGCGGTCCATGACCACGCGCATGGCGGCGGCGTGGCCGACGGGCGGCACGCCGCCGATGGCGTAGCCGGTGGCGGCGCGCACGAAGTCGGCGTCAGCCCGTCCCAGTTTTTCGCCGAGGGCGCGGCCGAGGCGCTTCTCGTGCACCCGGTTGGCGCCCGACGTGAGGACCAGGATCCCTTGCCCGGTCTCGGCGCCCCGGAACACCAGCGATTTGACGATCGCGCCCACAGGGCATCCAGAT
>JBEPXW010000015.1:4500-12875 GCA_041641715.1 Pseudomonadota bacterium | reverse complement strand
GATCTCCGACCAGTCCTCCGATACCGAGAGCGGCGGCTAGAGGTCGCGCGTTTCACTGGGCCAGACGACCGCCTCCGCGGGCAAGGGTCATGGCGGCTTCACAGGCTCGCACAGCGGCGGCAGTTTCGGCGGCTCGATCTCCGGACGGCCTCCGCGCCCCCGGAGGCACTACGGCACTCTGTGGGGCGCCGAACGCCCCACTTTTTGCAAGCTCTTTCTTGTTCTTGCGGCGTGATCCGCCGGCCCTCATGCTAGGTCGGCTCGCGGTCCCTACGCGAGGGGGTGAACCGCACTTCTCCGCCCCTTGTCTCTGCTATGGGGCGTGCGCGAGAACACAAACTTGATGAAGGTCGACTATGCCAATCCCAGACTACCAGACATTGATGCTCCCGGTCCTCCGGAAGGCCGCAAAGGGTGAGATCAAAGTTAGTCAGGCGATTGAGGAGATCTCCGACGAGTATGGCCTGACCGACGACGAGAAGGCCGAGCTCCTACCGAGCGGAAGGCAGACCATCATCGCCAATAGGGTTCATTGGGCGAAGACGTACCTCAAACAGGCTGGCCTCGTCGACGCGACGCGCCGGGGGCATTTCAGGATCTCGGATCGTGGTAAAGAGGTCTTGGCCCGGAACCCCGAGAAAGTCGACAACACCACACTCGAGCAATTCCCGGAGTTCTTAAGCTTCAAGTCGCGCAGCGCTCCGTCGGAGCGGCGAGCCGAAGCCCCTAAGCCGTCCGAAAGCGAGACGCCCGACGAGGTCATGCGCGGCGCCCACCAGGAGATCGAAGACGCCCTGCGCAAGGAACTCCTCGAGCGGGTCCAACAGGCCACGCCGGCCTTCTTCGAAGACCTCGTCGTCAAACTTCTGGTAGCGATGGGCTACGGTGGATCGGTTGCTGCTGCCGGGGAGCTACTGGGCAAGTCGGGCGACGGTGGCGTCGACGGCGTGATTGATCAGGACGCCTTGGGGCTGGACCAAGTCTACATCCAGGCCAAACGTTACGGCGACGGAAAGAATGTCGGCCCCGGGGCCATCCGCGACTTCTTCGGGAGCCTCGATCGGTTCAAGGCCAGCAAAGGCCTCTTTGTCACGACTTCCGCCTTCACCTCGGACGCCCGCGATACCGCCGAGCTCCTGAGCAAGCGGATCGTGCTTATCGACGGAGACACGCTGACGCACCTTATGGTGCGCTACAATGTTGGGTGCCGCGTCGAGGAGACCCTGTTCTTGCGGAAAGTGGATGAGGACTTCTTCGGTGACTGATGGGCGCAGGCATATAGTGCCGCGCGAACAGCACACGTTGTGTGCGATACATCGCCGCTCACTCAAATTCCGGGACATTCGAGGGGAACAGCGTGGGGAAGGTCCTCGCGGTTATCAGAATTATGCTTTTTAAACAGTCACTTATTAATACAAAGTGGCGGAGAGGGTGGGATTCGAACCCACGGTACCCAAAGGGTACAACGGTTTTCGAGACCGCCCCGTTCGACCGCTCCGGCACCTCTCCGCGGATGGGCTCGCGCCCAGGGCCCGCGGAAACTAGTCTCGAAGGGGGGTGCGTTCAAGGGCCAATTTGGACGGCCAGGCGAGCCTCCGGGGCCTTGACTTCGCGGCGACGTCCGCTCATAAGTACCGTCCCGTCGCGGGGTTCCTCCCCGCGGCCGCTGTTGAATTCCGCCCGATTAACGGGCGCGCTGTCCGAGGCGGCCGAGGTAGGCCGGGAAAGCTCGACGAAGAGCGCCACAGGACGCGGCAGAGAAGGACAACCCATGTTCGCAGTCATCAGGACCGGTGGCAAGCAGTACCGCGTCTCCGCCGGCGACGAGCTCACCGTCGAGAAGCTGCCCGCCGAGGCCGGCGAGACGGTCGAGTTCGATGAGGTGCTCATGCTCGGGGGCGACAAGCCGGCGATCGGCGCGCCGTTGGTGGAAGGCGCTGCCGTCAAGGCGGAAGTCGTCGAGCAAATGCGTGGCCCGAAGGTGCTGACCTTCAAGAAGCGCCGCCGGAAGCACGGCTCGAAGCGGATCAAGGGCCACCGCCAGCACCTTACCACGCTGCGTGTCACCGAGATCGTCGGCGGCAGCACCGGCAAGAAGGCCGCAGCGAAGCCGAAGGCGAAGAAGCAGGCCGACGCCAGCGGCGAAGCCGGGTAAAGGAGAGCACGAGATGGCACACAAGAAGGCAGGCGGATCCTCGCGCAACGGTCGTGACAGTGCCGGCCGGCGACTCGGCGTGAAGAAATTCGGTGGCGAGGCCGTGATCCCCGGCAACATCCTCGTGCGGCAGCGCGGCACAAAGTGGTGGCCGGGAGACAATGTCGGCATGGGGAAGGATCACACGATCTTCGCCACCACCGAGGGCCAGGTGAAATTCCACAAGGGTCTCAAAGGGCGCACCTTCGTGTCCGTGATTCCGGCGACGGAGGCCGCCCACTAGGTCGATCCCGCAAGCGACGCAATCCACGGGGGATCGGCCGGGGCCGGTCCCCTTTCTCGTTCAAGGCAAGGCGCGCGACCGATGGTCGAGACGATCCGCACCCAACGGCTTGTCCTTCGCCCGCTCCGGAGCTCGGATGCGGGACCGATCACGCTGTACGCGTCCGACGCGCGCCTCGCCCGGATGACGGCGGCGATCCCGCACCCCTACCCGCCCGGGGCCGCCGAGGCGTATATCGAGGGCTCGCTGAACGGCCGGCGGGGCGAGGAGGTGTGGGCGATCGATGCGACGCCCACTGACGGAGAGGAACTGATCGGCGCCCTCGGCCTCAAGGCGGCGACTGACGAACTCGGCTACTGGGTGGGCGCGCCGTATTGGAACGCGGGATACGCGACGGAGGCCGTCGAAGCGCTCGTCTCCCACCTGTTCTCCGCGCGCGGACTCGATGCCCTGACGGCCGGCGCGTTCCTGGACAACGCGGCATCGGCCGCCGTCCTGACCAAGGCCGGCTTCCGCGAGGGGGGCATCACCGCCATCTGGTCTGTGGCCCGCGGCGAGGAGGTGCCGAGCCGGCTATTCCGGCTCGCGCGCCGCGATTGGGAGGCCGCCCGCGCCGCGGCGGACGCCCGATGAGGTTCCTCGACGAGGCCAGGGTCCATGTCCGTTCGGGCAGCGGCGGGCCGGGCTGCGTCAGCTTTCGACGCGAGAAGTTCATCGAGTTCGGGGGTCCCGATGGCGGCGACGGCGGGCACGGCGGCGACGTCTGGGCCGAGGCGGTGGACGGTCTCAACACGCTGATCGACTATCGCTACCAGCAGCACTTCAAGGCCGGAAACGGGCAGCACGGCATGGGCAAGCAGCGCACCGGCCGGGACGGCGCCGACGTCGTTCTCAAGGTCCCTGTCGGCACTGTCATCCTGGAGGAGGACGGCGAGACGGTGATCGCCGACCTCACCCGGACGGGCGAGCGTGCGTTGCTGGCCGAGGGCGGCAACGGCGGATGGGGCAACCTGCGCTTCAAGAGCTCGACCAACCAGGCACCGCGGCGGGCCAATCCCGGCCAGCCGGCCGTCGAGCGGACCATCCGGCTCAGGCTCAAGCTGATCGCGGATGCGGGCCTCGTGGGCCTGCCGAATGCGGGCAAGTCCACCCTGCTGGCCGCCTGCTCGAACGCGCGACCGAAGATCGCGGACTACCCCTTCACGACGCTGCATCCGCATCTGGGCGTGATCGGCGTCGACGGCACCGAGTTCGTCATGGCCGACATCCCCGGCCTGATCGAGGGCGCCCATGAGGGCCGCGGGGTCGGCGACCGCTTCCTCGGCCATATCGAGCGCTGCGCCGTGCTCCTGCACCTGTTGGATGCGACTTCGGACGATCCCCTCGCCGACTACCGCGTCGTGGAGCGCGAGTTGGGCACCTACGGTGCCGGGCTTGCCGACAAGCCACGGATCGTTGCGCTGAACAAGGCCGACACCCTTGCGGCTGACGAGGCCGACGCGCTGATGGCGCGGCTACGCGAGGCGGGGGCACCGGTTGCGTTCGCCATGTCGGGCGCAACCGGCCAGGGCGTGAAGCCCGTGCTGCGCGCCCTCCGCACAGAGATCGAGCGAGCGCGCTCCGCCGAGCACGCGGCGACTTCCGAGCCGGAACCATGGACACCGTGAAGGCCGGCGGCCTCCTCACCCGGGCGCGCTGCCTCGTCGTCAAGGTCGGCTCGGCGATGCTGGTCGACCGCGAGACGGGCGCTCTGCGCACGGCCTGGCTCGACGGGCTGGCCGCCGACATGGCTGCCCAGCGAGCAACGGGGCGTCAGGTGGTCCTGGTCTCCTCGGGCGCTATCGCGCTCGGGCGGCGCGTGCTGCGGCTGGCCGAAGGGGTCCTGCCGCTGGAGCAGGCGCAGGCCGCCGCGGCCGTCGGCCAGTCGCGGCTGATTCGCGCCTGGGAGGAGGCCCTGCAGCCGCACAGGCTGATGACCGCGCAGGTGCTGATGACGCTCGACGACACGCAGAACCGCCGGCGCTACCTGAACGGCCGCGCGACGCTGCAGGCGCTTCTCGGCATGGGCGTCGTGCCGGTGGTCAACGAGAACGACACGGTGGCGACCGACGAGATCCGCTACGGCGACAATGACCGGCTGGCGGCGCGGGTGGCGCTGATGGCGGGCGCCGACGTGCTGGTGCTGCTCTCGGACGTGGACGGGCTCTACACGGCCAATCCGCAGCTGGACCCCTCGGCGCGGCACGTGGCGGAGATCGCCGAGATCACGCCCGAGGTCGAGGCCATGGCGGGCGACGCCGGCAGCGCGGCGGCGCGCGGCGGGATGCGCACCAAGGTGCTCGCCGCCAAGAGCGCGATGCAGGGTGGCTGCGCCGTCGCGGTGACCAGAGGCGATGTGGAGAATCCTCTGGGCGCGCTGGCCGCCGGGGCGCGCGCGACCTGGTTCCTGCCCCAGGAAACGCCCGCCGCAGCGCGGAAGCAGTGGATCGCCGGGATGAAGCCCATGGGCGCGCTGGTCGTGGATCCCGGCGCGGTCACGGCGCTCCGGAGCGGCAAGTCGCTCCTGCCCGCCGGCGTGCGGCGCATCGACGGACGGTTCGAGCGCGGCGACCCGGTCGCGATCGTCACCGAGCGCGGCGAGACCGTCGGTGCGGCGCTGGCCGGCTACAGTGGCGACGAGGCGCGCGCGATCGCGGGGCAGAAATCCGAGCGAATCCCGGATATCCTCGGCTACCCGGGGCGGGCTGCCCTGGCCCATCGAGACGACATGGTCATCTGGGGGATGCGATGAACGAAGCGGCCGCACAGGACATCGCGACGATGATGGCGGAGATCGGTACGCGCGCCCGCGCCGCCGCCGCCGAGCTGGCCTACGCCGAGGCGAAGGCCAAGCGCCTGGCGCTTGAGGCCGCCGCCGATGCGCTCCTGGCGCGCGAGGACGAGATCCTCGCCGCCAATGCCCGCGACATGGAGGCCGGCCAGGGCGGCGACCTCTCGAAGGCGATGCTCGACCGGCTTTGGCTCAACCCCGAGCGGGTAACCGCGATGGCGGCCGGGCTTCGCAGCGTCGCCGGCCAGGACGACCCCGTGGGCGCGGTCATGGCCGACTGGATCGTGCCGTCGGGCCTCCGCATCCGGCGCGTGCGCACGCCGATCGGCGTGGTCGGCGTGATCTACGAGAGCCGCCCGAACGTCACCGCCGACGCCGGTGCCCTCTGCCTCAAGGCCGGCAACGCGGCGATTTTGCGGGGCGGATCCGAGAGCTTTCACTCCTCGGCGGCGATCCACACCTGCCTGCAGGAGGGCCTCACCGCCGCCGGCCTGCCGGCCGACGCCATCCAGCGCGTGCCGACGCGTGATCGCGCTGCCGTGGCCGAGATGCTGCGCATGACGAGCCACATCGACGTGATCGTGCCGCGCGGTGGCAAGAGCCTCGTCGGACTGGTGCAGTCGGAGGCGCGGGTGCCGGTCTTCGCCCATCTCGAAGGCATCTGCCATGTCTATCTGGACCGCTCCGCCGACCCGGAGAAGGCGCGCCGCGTGATCCTGAACGCCAAGACGCGCCGGACCGGGATTTGCGGTGCCGCGGAGTGCTTGCTTATCGACCGGCCGGTCGCGGATTCGCTCGGCGCGAAGGCGGTGCGCGACCTGATCGAGGCAGGCGTGCGCGTGCATGGCTGCGAGGAGACCCAGGCGCTGGACGCGCGGGTCGTCGCCGCGACGCCCGAGGACTGGGGGCGCGAGTATCTCGACATGGACATCGCAGTGCGCGTCGTCGAAGGCGTCGCCGACGCGGTCGAGCATATCCGCCGGTACGGCTCGGCCCATACCGAGGCCGTGCTGGCCGAGGACGACGCGGCGGCGGACTACTTCTTCGAGCGGCTCGACAGCGCGATCCTGATCCGGAACGCCTCGACGCAGTTCGCAGACGGCGGCGAGTTCGGCATGGGTGCGGAGATCGGCATCGCCACCGGCAAGCTGCACGCCCGCGGCCCGGTCGGAGCGGAGCAGCTCACGAGCTTCAAGTACCTCGTGGTCGGCGACGGCACAGTCCGCCCGTGACCCCGGCGGAGGCCCGCGCGGCTGGCGCCCGGGCCCCTCACGCGATCAGGCACCCCACTTCCTCACCGGTCCGCAGTCGAGATGCACAAAGTCCGAGCGACTGTAGCGCCCGACGCCGCCGGCGCTCAACTCGAGCCCGGCCCGGCTGATCTCAGCCACCGATCGGCTCTTCATCGACACGTCAACAGCCATACCCTTAATGTGATACGAATTCTTCGCCACCCCGCTCGACCGATTGCGAAGCATCGCGTTCGTCGCCGGCGTGCGGTAGCCTGAGACGACCTCGAACGCCTCGCTGCAATCGAGCAGTCGCTGAGTCGCCGCCAGGATGTCGACCACCTTCGGATCCATCCTACAGGCCTTGTCCTCACGCCAGTCGCGAAGGATGTGGTTCACCGCTTCAAGCGCGTCGGAGATATACTCCCCGTCGGCCCAGTAGACGGTGTTCAGCCATTCGCCGGTCCGGTCGTTGACCATCGATAGTCTACGGAATTGCCCGGCCCCGCGGAGCACCGCCGGGGCCGAGGCAAGGGCCGGAGCCGCCGCCAGTGCGGTGAGAGATGTCAGGCCGCCCAAGAGAGCGCGCCGCGTCGTCGCGTTGTCGGAAATTTTACTGCTCACTGCCGCCTCGAACGATCGAATGGTGACTTTTGTCACTTGCTCTTCGCGTTTGCACCTGTATGCCACAAAGCGATTCTGTGACCAAGTTGCAACTGTGCAACGGGAATCCTTCGATATGGTTAAAGAGGCGAAACCGAATTCTGAACTCTTGCCGCCGATGCGGCGTTTTTCACACGACCGAGCGAAAAAACGCCGGTCTCTATGCTTGGATAGAGACTGGAACACAGAGCGCATGATACTAGCTGCCTGTCTGGGGTCGGTGTGTAGACTTTGCGCAACAAAGGTGGTGCGATGAGGACGCTTTGGGCTCGCGCGGCGGTGATCGCCGGCTTTTTGGTGACGATTCCCGCGGCGGGGGCAATGGGCGCGCCGGAGACCTCCCCGGTTGCCGATGCCCTTCGCGTCGAGCTCGTGCTGGCCGACCGTCATGCGGCCGAGCGCTTCTACGAAAGCCGCAGTCACACGCCTCTCTGGCTCGACGGCGAGGGTACACCTACGGACGCCGCGCGGGCGCTTCTGGCTTGGGCGGACGGCGCGGAGCGGCACGCCCTGCCGCCGCGGCGCTACGGCGTCGCCGGCCTCAAGGCACGGCTGAAGAACGCGGCGACTCCGGAAGCCGCGGCAAAGCTCGAGCTGGACCTCACACAGCTTTTCCTTGCCTACGCCCGCGACATTTCCTCCGGCGCGCTCGAGCCGCGCGAGGTTACCTGGCAAATCGACATCGAACCGAGGCGCCCGGATCCTGCGACGTTGCTGGCCGACGCTGCAGGGGCGGAAAACATGGCCGTCTTCCTGGCCGAGCTGGCGCCGTCGGACCCCGGCTATGACCGCCTCGTTGGCCTCTACGGCACAATTCGAGAGATCGCGCGGAATGGTGGATGGGGTCCCGCAATTCCCCGCGGACCGACACTGCGCCTCGGCGACCGCGACCCGCGCGTCGCCCGGATCCGCGACCGGCTCATCGCGCTCGGTGACCTTCCGGTTGTCGAGCAGGTCGCCGCGAACGAGGTAATGACCGACGCCGCGCCCGCACGCAACGACCCGAGCATCGTCGACCCCGCCCTCGAATCGGCCATTCGCCGCTTCCAGGCGCGGCACGGCCTGAACACGGACGGCGCCGTCGGCCCGATGACGCTGGCGGCGCTGAACATACCGGCCAAGAAGCGGGCCGAGCAGGTTGCCGTCAATCTCGAACGGCTGCGCTGGCTCAACCGCAATCTCGGCCAGCGCCGCGTGGTGATCAACACCGCCGGC
>JBEPXW010000015.1:0-4490 GCA_041641715.1 Pseudomonadota bacterium | reverse complement strand
TTTCCCCTGAGCACCGTGACATCCCTTCTGGCCATAGCGGTCGTCATCTTCTTCTTCGTAACCTCCTCGGACTCCGGCTCCATGGTCATCGACATCAACACCGCCGGCTTCTCGATGACCTATTACGAGGACGGCGAGCCGCGCTTCACCACGCGCACCGTCGTCGGAAAGGCGCGGCGGCACGAGACGCCGGAATTCACCGACTCGCTCGAATACATCGTCGTCAATCCGACCTGGAACGTGCCGCGCTCGATTGCGACCGAGGAAATCCTGCCCGAGCTCAAGGAGGATCCGACCTACCTCGCGCGCAACAACATGGAACTGGTCAAGGCGGACCTGCCCATGAGCGAAATCGACTGGAGTCAGGTGACCCCGAGCACCTTCCCCGGCCGCGTCCGCCAGCGCCCAGGGCCGGGCAACGCGCTCGGCAGCGTCAAGTTCATGTTCCCGAACAAGTACGCGATCTACATGCACGACACCCCCGCGCAGCGGCTGTTCCAGCGCGATGAGCGGGACTTTAGCCATGGCTGCGTTCGCCTCCAGGACCCGGTCGCCTTCGCGCACCTGCTCCTCGGCCATCAGAGTGCCGACCCGGTCGGCCTTTTCAGCCGCCTGCGCGCCATGGGTAGCGAGCGGTGGGTGACGCTCGAGCGGCCGATCCCGGTCTATGTCACCTACCGGACCGCCTGGGTCGATGAGGACGGCACCTGGCAGTTCCGCGGCGATATCTACCGGCGCGACGAGCAGGTGGTGTCGGCGCTGCGCGCCGCCGGTGTCCCGGTCGCCGGAGGATAATCCCGGCCCGGGTCGTCGACGGCGGCACTTGCAAGCCGCCAGCCTGCGTGGAACAAGGGCGGCATCCCTTGCGACAGGACCGGCTCGCGGTCAGATCCGATGAACTACAATGTTGCCGAGATCGCCCGCGCAACCGGACTCGTCGCGGCCGGGGATACGTCGATCCGCGTTCAGCGTCTGGCGGAGCCGGCGGCGGCGGGGCCGGACGAACTGGCCGTGGCTATGGCACCAAGCTACGCTCCGGCCTTGCGGGCTTCGGGCGCGAGGGCCGCGGTTCTCTGGCCGGAAGCAGACTGGCAGGCGCTCGGGCTCGACGCGGCACTTTTCGCGCCGCGCGCGCGGGTCGCGTTGGCTTCCCTAGGCGAGATCTTCGCGCAGCCCCCCGACGTCGCCCCCGGGATTCATCCCACGGCCGTTGTCGATCGGGAGGCACGGCTCGCAGACGATGCCTGGGTCGGACCCTTCGTTGTTATCGGGCCCGGCGCCCAGATCGGTCCGCGCGCACGTATCATGTCGCATGTCTCGATCGGGCGGGACGCGCGCGTCGGCGGGGACGCTCTCCTGCACCCGGGCGTGCGCATCGGCGCGCGCGTGCGCATCGGGGGACGCGTCGTTGCGCAACCCAATGCCTGCATCGGCGCGGACGGATTCTCCTTCGTCACTCCGGAGCCCGGGGCCGTCGAGAGCGCCCGGGCCACAGGCCGCGTGACCACCGACTCTCTCAACCGCTCGCTTCGCCGGATCAACTCGCTCGGTGCGGTTGTCTTGGGCGACGATGTCGAAATCGGTGCGTGCACCACCGTCGACCGCGGCACCGTGGCAGACACGGTCATCGGCAATGGCACCAAGATCGACAACCAAGTCCAGGTGGGCCACAACGCCCGCGTCGGGGAGAATTGTCTCATTTGCGGCCAAGCCGGTCTTGCGGGCAGCGTGACGATCGGCGACCGCGTCGTCATCGGCGGCAAGGCCGGGGTTAGCGACCACATAGAGGTCGGCGCGGACGCCATCATTGCCGGCGGCTGCCTCGTCGCTCGCAATGTGCCATCGCGAAGCATCATGATGGGTGTGCCCGCCCAGCCGCGCGAGCGGTTCATCCGCGAGTTGAAGGCGCTCCGCCGCCTGCCGCGGCTCGTCGATCGCGTCGCCGTACTCCGCCGCCGCCTCGGCCTCTGACGACCCGGATAGCGAATACGCGCGGGCTAAGATTCAGAGCGAGCCGAACGCCTTGGTAAACCCGCTGAGAGAGACGGGCACCGTCATCTCGCCCTGCTGGAGCAGCGAAAATGTCATGTTGGCGACGGCGCCGGCCTTGAGGCGTCCGAGGAACTCATCGGACATGGGATCCTCGACGATGCAGCCCTGGGGCAGGCACACCTCGTAGACGCCGGTGCGGGCCTCCGTCTCGTCCACCTGAACGCGGACACCCGGCGCCAAGAGGCTGCCGAGCGGCGTCAGGATGCGGATTGCCGCCGGGACGGCCTGGCCGTCCTGGGCGGTAACGCCCTCGAGCTTGCGGACCCGGACCTCCAGGACCCGCTTGCCGTCCGACGTCTCGCCGATCTGGCGCATGACGCAGAGATCGGGCTGCGCCGTGGCGCAGACGATCTCCCAGTCGCCGTGGGTCGCTTTCACGGTCTCGTTGGGCTGCTGCCCCTGCCCGCCGCTCTGGCCAACCGCCGCGGCCGGCAACAACAGAACGCCGGCGAGGCCGGCTGCAACGATCTTCCTGATGGTGTGGGTCAACTGATCGGTCCCATCCTGTATGGTCGTTGATTCTCGCGAGGCAGTCTTGCCAAGCGGTTGGGCGAAATCAAGGGAGGCTAGGGGCACGCGAGTTGCGCCTGAACACTGTCCTTCAGCCAAAAGGGGCGCCGGCGGGCGCCCCTTCGAAGATCGGTCATTGCCGACGTGATTCTTGTGATCCCTGTCGAACCGGCCGTGCCGATTGCCGATGCATCCTACCCGTGAAGTCGCAGCGGTCAACCGGCCCATCTCGCAGTGCACAAAGAGAAAAATGGGCCGCGCCGAAAGGCGCGGCCAGTTCGACAGGGAGGAGATATGACGCGGCAACCAGCCTGTCCGCCAGTCACCGCACGATTACGATAGCCAGAGACCGTTAACAAATAATGGTTAGCGCGCGGCGACTCCGCGAGCCCCGCCGGGACAGCCCTCTACATGACCTCGTCGCGCCGATCCTTGGTCTCGCCATAGCGATGCAAAGCGGGTTCCCCGAGGCCCTCGTAGAGCCGCTCGATCCCCGCATTGATCTGATCGCCCTGCTGAGCGAAGAGCGAGTTGCCCGCCAGATCGCTGTCGACGATGAAGGGTCCGAATTCCTCCACCTCGAACAGCCACATGGCCTGGGCGAGCCCTAGCTCGTCGAGCCAGTGCACGGCGCGCACGCCCTTGACGCCGCGGCCGAGCAACGCGCCCGTGCCATAGCCCACCGTCGTCAGGTAGACGGCGCCGCGCGGGGCAAGGATGCTCTTGTAGTCCTCGCGCGCCATCCCGCCCTTTCCGATGACGATCTTTGTGTTCGTGCGGTCGAGCCAATCGCCGAGGTACTTCGAGAACCGGAACGAAGCGGTCGCCGTGACGCCGCCAATCCGGAAGCCGTCGCCCTCGCGCGCCGCCGCGGGCGAGCAGTGGAAGTTGACGTTGGTCACGTCGCCGATCCCCTCGGGCAAGGGCTCGCCCTTGATGAGGATGCGCTCGTAGACGCCTTCGCGGGCCGTGTAGACGACGCCGTTCAGGAAGACCACGTCGCCAAGTTTCAGGCCCGCGATATCCTCGTGCGTGGCGGGCAGGTTCAGGCTGACTTTGCGGAGGTTTCCGGTGTCCATGTCACGCCCTCCCGGCGCATATAGGGGGTGAACCACTGGGGATCGGTGCGGTGCTCGATTCCGCCGTCTGCATGGATCCGCGCGGTAGCCCGGCGCGAGGAGAGGCAGAAGGTATGCACCGACATTGGCATGCCGCCCGTGTGCGTGTAGCCGAGCTCGACATGCACATCGACGCACATGGACGAGCCGACGAAGCCCATCGCGCCCATGCCTATGGAATTGCCGAGTTCCTTGAGCTCGGCCTCGAACTCCGCGACCTTGGGGTCAGGGTTGCGGTCGCCGACCGCGCGCAGGCAGGCCGCCTGCTTGCCCAGCGTCATCGAGATGTCCTTCGAGCCGCCGAGCCCGACGCCGATGATCGCCGGCTGACAGGCGAGCCCGCGCTTGCCGAAGGCGATCAGCGTGTCGAGGAAGAAGCGCTTGATCCCCTCGCGGCCATCGCCCGGGAACAGCATGCGGTAGTCGGTGCCGAACAGCCCGCCCTTGTGGACGGTGGTGATATCGATCCAGTCCACGTCGGGCTCGAAAGACCATTCGATTTCAGGCGCGTTGAGGCCGACATTGTTGTTGTGGTCCTCGCGCGTCAGTGGATGCACGCGGTTCGGCCGCAGCGGCACGTCGTGGGTCGCCCGCGCGGTGGCTTTCCTGAGCGCCTCCTCGATCTTCGTGAAGCTCTTCACCGGCGCCTCGTCGCCGACCTTGACGTAGTAGCGCGGCAGGCCGGTATCGGCGCACATCGGCCGGCGGTCCTCGGTGGCCGCCTCCCAGTTCTCGACCATGGCCTTGAGCACGAAGGTCGAGAGGTCGCCCTTCTCGGTGTCGATCATGCCCTTGATGCCCGAGAGGTAG
>JBEPXW010000014.1:0-12976 GCA_041641715.1 Pseudomonadota bacterium | reverse complement strand
CCGAGCGGATCCCTGAAGGCCACCGCCGCCACCAGGAGGCCGGCGGCGATCAGCGGCAGGGTGAGCGAGTCGGGCAGCGCCATCTCGCGCACGTCGATGGCGGCAAGCGCCAGGAGCACCCAGCCGAGTCCCGCGCCGAGCCAGCCGAGCCAGCCGGGTGCGACCGCGATCGCCCAGATGGCGAGGCCGAGGGCGGCCAGCTCCATTGCCGGGTAATAGAGCCCGATGCGCGCCCCGCAGCCCCGGCACCGATTGCCTAGCGCCAGCCAGCTCACCAGCGGCAGCAGCTCGGCTGGTCCTAGCCTCCGCGCGCAGGCCGGGCAGTGCGAGCGCCCGCGCACGACCGGCGCGCCGGTACCGCGGCGCAGGACAGCAAGGCCGATGAAGCTGCCGACGAAGGGCGCGGCGAGGACGACGGCAAGATCAAGCAGGGCGGTGCTCATGGACGCCGATCATGCGCGCGAGTCCGCGCTTCGGGCAAAGCCTCTCTCGCAGGTTCCACTGTGCGGGACCGTCGGGTGATGCCTCCGGCCGCCATTTTGGCTGAACGGAGGCATTCCCAGTGTAGGCGACGGACTGTCGCGTCAGAAAGTCACGGTTATCGTGCCGGAGCAGGGCGAACTGCCGACCTCGCAGATCTTGTAGTTGTAGCTGCCGCCGCCCTTGTTCCCGGTGCTGTCCGTCGTAAATCCGTCGTTGGGCGTGGTCTGGACGTTCACGCCGTCGCGGTGGACCTCGACATCCGATCCGGTCCCGCCGCTCCACGTCAGATCGACCGTGTGCACGCCCTGCACCTTGTAGCCATCGGCGCTCTCCAGGACGAGGCCGGATGTCGACCCGACGGTGACCGTGATCGAGTCCGTTCCGTCGGCACCGCCGCTGTCGGTGACCGATGCGGTGATGGTGTGCGTCCCATCGCTCAGCAGGCTCGAGACGCTGCCGCCGGTGCCGAAAGCTCCGTCGATGCTCGAGCTCCAGTCGAGCGACGCCGTCAGGTCGCCGTCCTCGGTGTCGCTCGCTGATCCCTCGAAGAGGATCGAGCTGCCGGAATCGAAGCTCGCCCCGTCCGCGGGTGCAGAGATGGTCGCGGTGGGCGCCTCGTTGCTCGACGTCCCCGGCTGGTAGAGATTGATCGAGGTCTCCACGTCGCTGACGCTGTCGTAGGTAAACGCCCCGCTGACGGAGGTGACCGTGAAGGTGACCGGCGAGACGTTTCCCTTGAGGTTGCTCTTGGTGATCGAGCAGACACCGTTGCCGAGCGTGGTGCAGCTGCCGGAGCCGTTGGCGCCGTTGCTCCAGTCCCCACTGACCAGCGCGTCCGGGACCGGGCTGCCGTCGTCGTCCACGATCAGGATCTCGACGACCGCATCCCAGCGATTGCGCGGCTGCGAGACGCTGGCGTCATTAAGGTCCCCAATATGAGCGAGCACGGCGGGCTCGCTCACCGTCACCGACTGCGAGGCACTGTCCGTGGCCCCGTCGTCGTCGGTCACGGTCAGCGTCACCGTGTAGGTGCCACCGGCTGCATAGGTGTGGCTCGGGTTCTGCGCTGTCGAGCCGTTGCCGTCGCCGAAGTCCCAGGACCACGAGGCGATGCTGCCGTCGCTGTCGGATGAGCCGTCGGTGAAGTCCACCGTCAGGTCCATCGTGGTGAAGGTGAAGCTTGCCGTCGGCGGATCGTTGGAGACAGGCGCCGTCACCGTCACGCTCTGGCTCGCGCTATCGGTGGCGCCGTCGTCGTCGGTCACGGTCAGCGTCACCGTGTAGGTGCCACCGGCTGCATAGGTGTGGCTCGGGCTCTGCGCCGCTGAGCCGTTGCCGTCGCCGAAGTCCCAGGACCACGAGGCGATGCTGCCGTCGCCGTCCGACGAGTCGTCGATGAAGTCCACCGTCAGGTCCGTGGTGGTGAAGGTGAAGCTCGCCGTCGGCGGGGCGTTCACCGAGATGGTGATCGTGTCGTCGCCGCTGAGGCCGCCGCTGTCCGTCACCGATGCGGTGATCGTGTGCGTCCCGGTGCTCAGGCTCGAGGTCGAGAAGCCGCTGCCGGTCCCGATCTGGCCGTCGAGGCTGGAGGTCCAGACGAGCGACGCCTTGATGTCGCCATCCTCGGTGTCATCAGCCGTCCCGGTAAACGAGACCAAATCGCCTTCGTTAAAGCTCGCGCCATCCGCCGGCGCGGTGATCGCCACGGTCGGCGCGGTGTTCACGGGATCGATCGTTATGGTGATCGTATCCTGCCCGCTGGTGCCGCCGCTGTCGGTGGTGCTGGCGGTGATCGTGTGGGTGCCCACGCTCATCGACGAGGTCGTGACGCTGCCCCCACTTCCGAGAGGGCCGTCGAGGTCCGAGCTCCAGTCGAGCGACGCCGTCAGGTCGCCGTCCTCGGTGTCGCTGGCCGAGCCGGAGAAGGTGACCGAGTCGCCGTCCGTGTAGGTCGACCCGTCCGGCGGATCCGTGATCGTGACGCTCGGCGGATCGTTCGCCGGAGCGCTGAGCCAGACCTCGACGCTGGCGGTGTCCGTCGCGCCGTCGTCATCGGTCACGGTCAGGCTGACGGTGGTCGGGTTGGGGCCGTCCGCCGGGAAGTCGACCAGCATCGATTGCCCCGGCCCGGAGCACGGCATGCAGCCCGCCAGCGTTCCGCTGCCGAAGTCCCAGGTCCAAGTCTCGATGGTGCCGTCGGAATCGGTGGAAGTGTCGTTGAAGGTGCAACGGTTGTCGAGCAGTCCGCCGCAGGGATCGGGCCCGTCCTCGACCTCCATCGAGGCGACCGGCGGCGCGTTCGGGGGCGGCTCCGACACGGTGACCGGCTGGGTGACGCTGCCGGTCGCGCCCTCGTTGTCGGTCACGGTCAGCGTCACGTCATAGGTGCCGCCAACTGCATAGCTGTAGGACGGGTTCTGCTGGGTGGACGAGCCGCTGCCGTCGCCGAAGTTCCAGTCCCAGGACGCAATGCTGCCGTCGTCGTCGGACGAGCTGTCAGCGAAGTTCGCCGTCAGGTCCGAGGTCGTGAAGGTGAAGTCCGCCGTCGGCTGCAGGTTGGTGCCCGGCGTGACGAGCTCCGAGTGGCTGTCCGTCAGCCCGCCATCGTCGGTTACGGTCAGCGTCACCGTGTAGGAGCCGGCGGCCGCGTAGGTGTGGCTGGGGCTTTGCGCGGTGGACGTGTTGCCGTCGCCGAAATCCCAGTCCCAGGACGCGATGCTGCCGTCGGAATCGGTCGAGCCGTCGGTGAAGTCGCAGGTCAGCGTGCTGTCGTTGCAGGAGACGCTGAAGCCGGCAGAGGGCGCCCCGTTGCCGCCGCCGGATCCCGCCGCGCCCATCGACATCTCGAACTCGAACGTCCCGCCCTTGCCGTTGTTCGGGCTGTCGGCGAACGGATAAACGCGAAAGCGGTACTGGCCTTCGTCCGGGTAGAAGTGGTTGATCTCGACGCGACCTGCGTAGCCGCATTCGCCCAGATTCGGGCACTCGCTCAGAGTTACCTCGTCCGAGCCGGTGGTGTCGGCCGTCACCTGCGACCAGCTTCCCCCCGAGAACTCCTCGAGCACCATTTCTAGATCGGGATCCCACCCCGGGGTCAGGCACTCACCCAGGAATTCAGAATAACAGACGAACACGCCGTCGATCGTCATCACGCCGTTGACCGGCGTGCCGACATCGCCGGACGTCACTTCGAACTCGTAGGTCCAAGTGCCGTTGTCGGGAACCGAGTCAGAGAGTTGCGTATAGCCGGGGAATTCGGTCGGGGCATAGCTAAGCGCCCCGCTCGCCTCGGCGACCGCCGCGTAGGCGTCAACGAGCCCCCATCCGTATTCGTAGTCCTTGCCGTCGCCGTTCGGGCCGAGCCCGCCGCGGTCAATCGCGGTTTGGGCGAGGATGGCACGCACCTTCTCGTGTGGCAGGCCGTCCGCATCCCACTGGCCGAGCAAGGGGTCGGCCTCGAGCATCAGGGCGATCACGCCGGAGATCTGCGGCGCGGACATCGACGTGCCGCTGGCCACCACATAGGCGGTTGAGCTCGGGTTCGACGGATCGTCCACATTGGCCGAGAGGACCTGCGACCCGATCGCGACAATGTCGGGTTTGACCCAAGGCTGCGGGTTACCGTTGCCGTCCTCTACCGGGCCGCGGCTCGAGAACGAGTTGAGATAGACGCCGTCATCCTGCCAGAGATAGTTCGGATTCGTGAACGGATCACCGGACCATTCCGCGGCAGAGCCCACTGTGATCGCGTTAATCGCGACGCCGGGCGCTCCGATGGTGACCGGGACGGCGCCGGAATTGCCGGCCGAAACCACGACGATTTTCGGCTCGCCCGCGGGTGGCGCGCCGCAGCTGCCGGAAAAGTTAGGATCGGCGGCGCAGTTGACCGCGAGGCTGACCGGATCGGACCCGTCTGTCGAGGGTCCGCCGAGGCTCATAGAGATGACGTCCACATCGGCGTTATTGGGCTCGGTTGAACCGGCGCACCATTCGACCCCGTCGATAATCTGCGCATCGCTGCCCGAACCATTGGAGTCAACCACCTTGCCGACCTTCAGGGCCGCATCCGGGGCGACGCCGATTGCGTCATCGGCGAAGCCGTCCCCGGTCCCATCGCCGGCAGCTATGCCCGCGACGTGCGACCCGTGCCAGTGGTCGTCATAGGGTTGCGACTGGCCGTTGACGAAGTCCTCGAACTCGACAGCCGTCAGACCTTTGCTGTCGAAGAGGCTGTGGTTCGGGTTGATGCCGGTGTCAAGGACGCAGATAGTGACCCCGTCCCCGGTGACTGTGAAGCCGGTCCGAGCGGAGGTCGCCCCGATGTCGTCGTTCGCGGTGGCGTCATGGAGGCCAATCGCCGCGTTCTCCTCGATCCGGACGACCCCGGGCGTGGCGGAGAGCGCACGTATCTGCGCCGCCGTCATCGACGCCTGGAAACCGTTGATGATCGAGAACTCGCGCGTGACCGGGAACGAGCCAACCGCGGCTTGCGCGCGCGCCAAGGCACCCGGCACTTCGAAGACAACGATCACGTCGAACATTTCACCCGGCTCGGCAGCCGCGAGTCGCGCCGAAAGAATGTCCGAGATCCCGTCACCATCCGCATCGGCCCGGAGTGGCAGCGCCGCGGACGGCTCCGCCGGCGCAAGCGGATCGCCGCGCGGGGGCGTGCCCGCGACACCGTCGGATGGCGCGGGGGCGTTGTCCTGCGATGTGGCGGCGGCGTTTGGGCCGGGCGTGCCCTCGGGCGGCGCCGACAATGCCGGGCCCGACAGAGCCAGCGTTAAGACAATGGCTTTGGCTGTTGCAATAAAAAAATTATTCGTGAATCCGTGGTCCGATCTGGAACTCGTCTCGACTTCGCGATTCAAAGCAAGATCAAGCCAGAGACGGCTTTTATTGGCTCGCCGACGGCTAAACATAGCGACCCCTTCCCTCAAAGCAGCGTCCCTACCGTCCCAGGTTGACCAAAGCCTTTTCTGTTTGCCAATACCTTACAATGAATTGCTCGAATTCCGAAACATGGAATTGAATCATTGCCGGGTTCACGGTCATTCAGCTGAGGAATTCCCGTATTTGGCGACTAACGCGTTTTTTTCTGAAACTGATGACGTAAAAGACGCTGTGAGCAAGAGTACGTCAAGTTTTGCAGGAGAGGTGCACCCAAACTGATTCGCCCATTGTGCCCCGGAGGGGTGGCGCTGCTGTTTCGGCAAGTCAGGAGCGAGGGAGATGCCAATCGCTCGCCGCCTCCGGCGCCGGCGGACCACTCGTCGACGACCGTGGCGCAAATTGATTCCGAGCGCGTGTCATGCTCTGCCTTCCCCAACTCAAACAGTTCTGCCGAGTTTCGCCCTAACCGTTGTCGGCGGCCGCGGGCGCCGCGCGAATGACCCCGCGTGTTCTAGCCGCCGCGAGCCCTTGCGTCGCGCCGCCCCGGTCGCGGGAGATCGGGCCCGCGCCGCTTGGGCCCGCGCTGCTTGCGACATGGCCGCGTCGACGGGTTACCGACGACGGCACGCCACGGTCAGCACGATTGCAGATGTGATCGTCTCGGACACCAGCATTGCCCGACCGGAGGGTGCCACCGATGCTCGGGCCATGCTCTCGTGGTTCAATGGTCCAAATGCGCAACGGCGCGCAGCCCGTCCGGCGTTGCCGGCGGGAAGCCGAAGAACTCGAGATAGGCAGGTATCTGCTCGAACAGCATGTCGATCCCGACCTGCGTCTCACAGCCGCGCGCGCGGGCGGCTGTGAGAAACGGCGTCTCCTCCGCCTTCATCACCACCTCGCCGACGAATGTCCCGGGCGCGATGCGGTCGACGTCGACCGGCAGTGGCTCGTCGGGGTTCATCCCCAGCGGTGTAGCGTTCACGACCATGTCCCAGCCGGCCGGGTCCTTCGCTCCGGCGACGAGCTCGAGCGCCGGGTAGTGCGCGTGGAGCCGGCTTGCCAGTGCGTCGGTGGCCTCGCGCCGCAGATCGTACAGGCCGAGGCGCGCTGCGCCGGCCCGCGCCAGCGAGGCGGCGATCGCCGATCCGACGCCGCCATTGCCGACGACGAGCGCCGACGCGCCGTCGACTGAACGGCCCTTGCGAAGCAAGCCGCGGCGGAATCCCTCACCGTCGAACATGTCGCCGACCAGCGCGCCGCCAGGGCCGGGACGCACAGCATTGCAGGCGCCCGCGATTTTCACCGCGGCACTCGCCTCGTCGAGGAGGCCGGCCGTCGTCACCTTGTGCGGCATTGTCACGAGAGCGCCGTGGATGTTGCGGAGCCTGAAGACCAGGGGCAGGAATGCGGGATAGTCTTCCGGCTCGCACCCCATCGGCACGACCGCGGCATCGATCCCGCAGGACTCGAACCACGGGTTGTAGATCATCGGCGCCTTGAAAGAGTCGGTCGGCACCCCGAGATGCGCGATCACCCGCGTGGTTCCCCGGATTTCAACCATCATTGCCTCACTGCCACCGGCTCAGTCCCGAATCGACGACACGCCGTCGGCGCCGCGCGATCCGACCTCTGCCTGAGCGACTTCCAAGCCGCCACATCGGCTGGCCCGGAAAACGCTTCCGGCAGGACAATCCAGCCGCTCTCGGCCCGCCGGCGCCGGCGCATGGCCGGTGGACGGGGCGCGTGATCCCTGTCGTCGGATACACCATGACTGCGGCGGAAACATCCCTTTCCTCTGGGGACCATCGAGCGGTTGGATCGTCCCAACACGGCGGATTTCGGCGCTGAATGGAGGGACCATCCAACCTCCGCTTTTGGGTGTGCCCAGGAATGCCAAGCCTGCGCCGGACTCGCCTCTGATCTTTGGTCATCGGAGGCACCCTCCCCCGCCTCGACGGAGATCGTCGAAGGTGTCTCGCTGACTTGGCAAGGGCTACAGTGTTCTCCGAAAAGAGGGCCGGGACAACCGGGCGCCGCATGTGCTAGTCGTCGCGCCGGTTCCATCCGCTTAGCGAGACTGCCCGCCATGCTCCACCCAGCCGCCTCCATCGCCCGCCTCGGCACGGAATCCGCCTTCGAGGTTCTTGCCCGTGCCCAGAAACTGGCGGCCGAGGGCAAGGACGTCATCAATCTCGGCATCGGCCAGCCCGACTTCAAAACGCCCGAGCACATCGTCGAGGCCGGCGTGAAGGCGCTCCGCGACGGGCACCACGGCTACACCCCCGCGAACGGCATTCCCGCGCTGCGCGAGGCCGTCGCCGCCGACCTGCACCGGCGCCACGGCGTGGAGGTGAACCCGGATCACGTGGTCGTCCAGCCGGGCGGCAAGCCGACCATGTTCTTCGCCGTGCTGATGTTCGGCGAGCCGGGCGTCGAGATCATGTATCCGAACCCGGGCTTCCCGATCTACGAGTCGGTGATCCGCTATTCGGGCGCCACGCCGGTGCCGATCCCGCTCGAGGAGGCCAACGGGTTCGCCTTCGACGCCGAGGCCGTGCTCGAGCGGATCACGCCGGCGACGCGGCTCATCATCATCAACAGCCCGGCCAACCCCACCGGCGGTGCCACGCCGAAGGTGGAGATCGACCGCCTCGTCGCCGGGCTCGCGGATCACCCGCACGTCGCCATCCTCTCGGACGAGATCTACAGCCAGATGCTCTACGGGGGGCGCGAGCACGTCACTTTGCTCGCCTATCCCGAGATCCGGGATCGCGTGATCATGCTGGACGGCTGGTCGAAAACCTACGCGATGACGGGCTGGCGGCTGGGTTATGCCGTCTGGCCGGAGAGCCTCGTTGACCACGCGGTGCGCCTCTGCATCAATGACCACTCCTGCGTCAACGCGGCCACGCAATACGCGGGCATCGCCGCGCTGACCGGTTCACAGGACGCGGTCCGCGACATGGTGGCGGCTTTCGACGAGCGGCGGCGCATCATCGTCTCGGAACTCAACCAGGTGCCGGGCTTTCGCTGCGTCGAGCCAGCCGGTGCCTTCTACGCCTTCCCGAGCATCGAGGGCACCGGGCTCGCAGCACGCGAGGCGCAGGACCGTTTTCTCGCCGAGGCCGGGGTGGCGGCGATCGCCGGCACCAGCTTTGGCGCCTGGGGCGAGGGTTATTTGCGCTTCTCCTATGCCAGCAGCATCGACAATATCCGCGAGGCGATCCGGCGAATCCGGGGCTGCCTCTGAGCCCGCGTCGCGGCCGGGCGGCCGGCTCGGCGTCGCGTGCGGCAAAGACATGTTCCGGGGCGCGGGTTTACCCTTCCGGCCCGCTCGGGTAGCATCGCTCGCGGCAGCGCCGGTGACCGCCGGTATTGTTGGGGCTTCCAGATATGCGGTTCCATGAGTGAGCCACTCTCCGGGCTTGACACGAGCGCACTCTCGCCCGGGACTCTGGCGGTCCTGCTCGACTTCGACGGCACGTTGGTGAGTATCGCCGACCGGCCGGGGGGGGTGATCCTGAAACAACACACGGCCGAAAGCCTGACGCGGCTCGAGGCCAAGCTCGGCGGCGCGGTCGCCATCGTCTCCGGCCGCCCAATCGACGAGATCGACCGGATCTTCGCGCCGCGCCGGTTCGCGGTCGCCGGCATCCACGGGCTCGAGCGGCGCGACAGCGACGGGCGGCGCCACGAGGCGCCTTACGACCGCGGCTCGCTTGACCGGATCGCCCGCGCGCTCGAGGCCGCCGTCGGCGAGGAGCCGGGGCTGCTGCTCGAGCGCAAGCCGGGCTCGGTCGCGCTGCACTACCGGCGGCGGCCCGAACTCGCGGAACGCTGCCGCGAGGCGGCCGCGTGCGCGGCAGAGGGCCATGAGGACGCACAGGTCCTCGCCGGAAAAATGGTCGTCGAGGTCAAGCTCGGCCGTCGCACCAAGGCCGACGCGGTCCGCGACTTCATGGCCGAGGCGCCTTTTGCCGGCCGGCGGCCGCTCTATGCCGGCGACGACGTCACCGACGAGGACGCCTTCCGGGCCGTTGCCGGGCTCGGCGGCATCTCGATCAAGATCGGTTGCGAGGACACCGCAGCGCGCTATTGCGTGGCCGGCACCGCCGAGTTTCTCGACTGGCTCGACACGCTCAGCGAGACGCTCGCCGGGAGTCGCGACAGCATGGAGGGAAGGCAGGCACCGTGAGTACGCTGGACCTCGGATTCGTCGGCAACTGCAGCTTCTCGGCGCTGATCGACCGGCGGGCGCGGGTCCTCTGGTGCTGCCTGCCGCGCTTCGACGGCGACCCGGTGTTCGCCGCGCTGCTCAAGGGCGACCCCGAGACGGTGGAGGACAGCATTTTTGCCATCGATGTCGAGGGCCTGACGCACGCCGAGCAGTCCTACGAGACCAACACGGCGATCCTTCGAACCCTGCTGCACTCGGCCTCAGGCTCGGTCGAGGTGATCGATTTTGCGCCGCGATTCCACTGGCGCGACCGCATCTTCCGGCCGCAGACGCTGGTGCGCCGCATCCGCCCCATCACCGGCATGCCGCGGGTGCGCATTCGGGCGCGGCCGACCTTCGACTACGCCGAGCGGGCGCCGCAGGTCACCCGCGGCTCGAACCACATTCGCTTCGTCGGGCCGGAGACGACGCTGAGGCTGACCACGGACGCGCCGATCGACTACATCGTGGGCGAGCGCGTCTTCAACCTCGACCGCGGAATCAACCTGATCCTCGGGCCAGACGAGACGCTGACCGGCGGCGTCGGCGAGATGGCGCGCTACTTCATGAAGCGCACCTCCGAGTACTGGCGCGCCTGGGCCAAGCGCCTCGCCGTGCCGCTCGAGTGGCAGGAGGCCGTGGTGCGCGCCTCGATCACGCTGAAGCTCTGCACCTACGAGTCGACCGGCGCCATTGTCGCCGCGGTCACCACCAGCATCCCGGAGGCCCCGGACAGCGGCCGGACCTGGGACTACCGCTACTGCTGGCTCCGCGACGCCTTCTTCGTCGTGCGCGCGCTCAACAGCGTCGGCGCAGTCAAGACCATGGAGCACTACGTCCAGTGGCTTCGGAATGTGATCGCCGAGGCCGACGGCGACCACATGCAGCCGGTCTACGGCGTCGATCTCGCCGCGAGACTAGACGAGCGGGTCGTCGAGGGCCTCCCGGGCTACCGCGGCATGGGGCCGGTCCGCGTCGGCAACCAGGCCTACGAGCACTTCCAGCATGACGTCTACGGCAACGTGATCCTCGGCGCCGTGCAGACATTCTTCGACAACCGCCTCGAGATGCCGGGAGGCCACGAGGAGTTCCGGCGCCTCGAGTCCATCGGCGAGCGCGCCTACATGCTGCACAACCGACCCGACGCCGGCATGTGGGAACTGCGCTCGCGCTCCGGGGTCCACACCTCGTCGAGCCTGATGTGCTGGGCCGCCTGCGACCGGCTGGGCAAGATCGGCGCGCATCTGGGCGAGCGGGACCGCGCCGATGCGTGGAAGGCGCGGGCCGCCGAGATCCGCTCCTTCATCCTCGACAACTGCTGGTCGGACGAGCGCAAGGCCTTCGTCGACAGCGCCGGCGGACGCAGCCTCGACGCCAGCGTGCTGCTGATGGGCGAGGTCGGCTTCCTGAAGCCGGACGACCCGCGCTTCATCAGCACGATCGAGCGACTTGAGGAGGTGCTGGCGGACGGCCCCCACATGAAGCGGTACGAGGCGGCGGACGATTTCGGTGTCCCCACCACCGCCTTCAACATCTGCGCCTTCTGGCGGCTCGACGCGCTCGCCCGCGTCGGCCGGCGCGACGAGGCGCGCGAGATCTTCGAGGCGCTTCTCGCCTGTCGCAACCATCTCGGGCTCCTCTCTGAGGATATCGACCCGAGGACCGGTGAGCTCTGGGGAAATTTCCCCCAGACCTACTCGATGGTAGGCATCATCAACGGGGCCATGCGCCTGTCCCGTCCATGGGAGGCTGTCGTATGAGCAGGCTGGTTGTCGTCTCGAACCGGGTCGCGGATCTCAGGGATGCGGCTAAGGCGGGCGGGCTGGCGGTGGCGATGCTCGACGCGCTCACGGCGCATGGCGGCCTCTGGTTCGGCTGGGACGGAAAGACCGTGCCGCCGGGCACGCGTGTCCCGCCCCATATCGAGGAGGTGTCCGGCGTCCGCACGGTGACGCTGCCGCTAACGCAGAAGGACTACCGCGAGTACTACGCCGGGTTCTCCAACAGCGTCCTCTGGCCGCTGCTGCACTATCGGCTCGACCTGATCGACTTCAGGGGCGCCGACCTTCGGGGCTACAAGCGTGTCAACTCGAAGTTTGCCGAGGCGCTTTCGCCTCTCTTGCGCAAGGGCGACATCGTTTGGGTGCACGATTATCACCTGTTCCCCCTCGGCGCCGAGTTGCGCCGGCGCGGGCACGAGCAGAAGATGGGCTTCTTCCTGCACATTCCCTTCCCGCCGCCCGAAGTCCTTGCCGCGGCGCCTGAACACGACTGGCTGGTCCGCTCACTGTTCGACTACGATCTCGTTGGCTTCCAGACCGAGACGTCGCTCAAGAACTTTCACCAATACGTCGAGGAGCAATGCAGCGGCACAGTGGACAAGGACGGCACGGTCCGGGCCTTCGGCACGTCGATTCGAGCGGCCTGCTTCCCGATCGGAATCGACGTCGACACCTTCGCCGAGATGGCCCGGAGCCCCGAGGCCGACGAGCAGGTCGCCCTCCTGCGTCAGCGCTCGCTTGAGCGCCAGCAGATCATCGGCGTCGACCGCCTGGACTACTCCAAGGGCCTGCCGGATCGCTTGCGCGCTTTCGCCCGGCTCCTCGAGCTCTATCCCGAGAACGCCAAGCAGGTGACGCTGATGCAGATCGCGCCGCCGACCCGCGAGGACGTCGAGGCCTATGCCGACATCCGGGAGGAACTCGAGTCGCTCTCCGGCGAGATTAACGGGCGCTTCGCCGACTTCGACTGGACGCCGGTGCGCTATATCCACCGCTTCGTGCCGCGCAACACGCTGGCCGCGCTGTTCCGCGCCAGCGATGTTTGCCTGGTGACCCCGCTCAGGGACGGCATGAATCTCGTTGCCAAGGAGTTCATCGCCGCCCAGGACGAGAAGGCGCCCGGCGTGCTCGTGCTCTCGAAGTTCGCCGGCGCGGCCGAGGACCTGAAGGAGGCGCTGATCGTCAACCCCTACGACGTCGACGAGACGGCCGAGAGCCTCGAGCGGTCGCTGCGCATGCCGCTCGAGGAGCGGCGCGAGCGCTACCGCGCCCTGATGAAGCGCATCCGCGAGCGTGACGTGCACGCGTGGTACCGCAGCTTCCTGGCCGCGCTGCAGGACACGCCCCAGCTGCAGAGGGCCTGACGGCGCCATGACGGGCTGGCGACTGGTTGCCGATGTGGGCGGGACGCATGTGCGCTTCGCCCGCGCGCTCGCGGACGGCCATCTCGCCGACCGGGCCGAGCGGGACACGGCCGGCTACCCGGCCTTCGGGGACGCGCTCGCCTCCTATCTCGAGGCTGTTGGCGGCGTAGCATCCTGCTCGGGCGCGAGCATCGCCGCCGCGGGCCCAGTCGGCGGCGACGAGATCCGGCTCACCAACG